>CAMDNO010000224.1 GCA_945902955.1 Porphyromonas cangingivalis | reverse complement strand
TGTTCCTCTTCTTTATAGCTGTATTTTTGCCCCGATTTATTGCGGTATCGGCTGAACGAAAGGATATTCTCGGCATATAAGCGGGAGCTAACTATACGATTCCAGCGCCCCGAAACCAACCAATTGCCCCACTGCTGATTAATATGACTTCGTTCGTCGTTTTCCATTTTCCAAGGCTTCGTCCAATAGTTCAGGTAATCGTCGCCCTGATACAAATTGAATGCTACATTATCACGCACATTCGGTTTCCATGTAATTTTGGCGTTTATATCGTGAAAACCGTAGGCAACAATAGCATCATTTTCAGGCATTACAATTGATAAACCTCCTAATAATGCATCGGTCAGCGTTTTACGTGCAGTAATAATATAGCTCATTTTCTGATTAGCCAGCGGTCCTTCAAACGTAAAAGCCGCATCTGTTACACCCAAACTAAACGACCCCTGATGTTTCGAAACATCGCCTTCGCGTTGGGTTATATCCACAATCGACGATAGTTTGCCACCGTGCCGTGCAGGGAAATTTCCTTTGTAGAAATCTACGGAGTTTATCATGTCGGGATTGAATACCGAAAACAAACCGCCCAAATGATTCACATACGTAAGCGGCACATTATCGAGTAGGTATTGGTTTTGTCCGGGTTCACCGCCACGCACCATCATCAGGCTCATGCCTTCACTTTGTGTTTGCACTCCAGGAAGTAGCTGCAAGGCTTTTATCACATCGGGTTTACCACCAATAGCCGGAATTTGCATTAATTCCTTTGCCGAAAGGCGGCTCACTTCGTATGTTTTCTCGCGTGTGGCTGTAACAGTCACTTCTGCCAAGCTATTTTCGGCGTATAGTTTTACGCTGATTAAGCTATCGCGGGTGCTGTTTAGTTGTAGGTGTTGCGCTTTGTATCCGATAAACGAAACCGTAATCGTGCAGGGAGTTGCAATTTTTAGATTAAAATACCCACGATTATCAGTGCTCGTTCCTGCGTTATGCGATTTTTCCCACACATTCGCTCCAATCAGTACTTCACCCGTTTGCGCATCGCGCACAAAACCCGAAAGTTGAATTGTAGCTGCTGACAAACTTAAACACGAAGACACAAAGACGCAAAGGAGTGAGAATAATAAAGGTTTTGTTTTAAAAATCATGGAGTTAAATGTTTTTCAATAGAAAATGTACTACAAATAAAAAAATACCAGCTGCTTTTGAATTGCCAGCTGCTTTAGCGGCCGGAAAAAAATAGACAAATTGTTTTCGGCTTTAGCCAAATAAATTGTTTTGACTAAAGTCAATAAATCCAGACAAATTTCAACCCCATAAATGGGGCAGCAATTCAACAAACTATTTTCTTTAATTTTCAACAAAAAGTTCTTTCGCAGCTATCTCTTTCCTCGTAACCGACAAACCAGTAAACAGCCCCAAACCATTTTTTACGTTCGAATACATAGGGTATTTTTGATTAGACTGCCCGATACTTGGATAGCTTGCCGATTCGTAAATGTAATATTGTTTCATGTAGCGGTAATACGATTCGTCAACATTCAGCAATTCTATCACTAAGTTATCCTTGCTGCCAATATATCCTGAATGCTCGTTAAAATACGTTCGCACCCAATATTGGTCATTTTTCATTTTGCTATTGCTAAACACTTCTAGCGGATTAGCCTCATTCAGCAACACAGAATCCTGTTCGGCTTTCATATAGAAATACTTATCACTTACAATTAAAGTATCAAACATTTCATCGGTATCCCAATTATGTCTGGTATAAACACCTTTGACTTTGAGGTTAAAACTCCAATAGCTATTAATAGCTACATTGTTACGGATACGAAACTGTATGGACGAAATTTTATCACCCTCCTCATCGCGCCCCACTAAATCGATATAAGAAATAGAATCAATTTTGGTTTGGGCAGGTATGGTAGTTTGAGCACTGATAGTGGGAAAATCGGGAATTTCAGCTCTACATGTATAGCTTGCTCCTACTTTTACAGTTCGCTCACTTACATACCAACCCTTTTCGGTATAAATCAAGGTGTCGGGAGTAGCAACAGTACTTTCGATAATTACGCGTGCATTACTCACGTAGGTTGAAGCAGTATCGATAAGGTTTGCAGTTAAACTAACCTGCACTTTGAAAGTGCTATCGGCTTGCAACAATCCGTTCATAACTGGCACTTTAGCAAAATCAGGAAATTCATCTTCCACCAAAGCATGGCAGGAGGTAAGAAAACATTGAATACTTAAAATAGTAATAATATAAAAAAAATAATGCTTCATATATTTTCCGATAATTCTTAAAATCATTTATATCTAAAGTTTAAATCTTAATTCTGCTTTTACTTGAAACTTATCATAATTATAAAAATTCCCCCAAAGAAATTCGGTAAAAATTCCAACATGATTGTTCAAATTATAACCTAAGCCTATACCTCCGCCATATTCCCAAAAGGTCGAAGAGCCCCGGATACGTGAGTCCAAAGCCATCCATTTTTCATGAACATAATTGGTTGACAGTATCGGATAAACATCAAATCGGATACGGTTTGTATTAAAAATTACGGGTAAAACATCGTAAGAAAAGCTTATACCATAATACCAAACCGAAGATTTTGCGGACAGAAGCTGGGTTGAAGTACCATCGCGTAATGGAATGGCTCTATATGGATTTAGATAAGCCACATTCATTGTCGAATTTAGGTTTTTAAAAAATTGATAGCTAATAGATATGCCAACCTTAGGTCTTTGTTTAACAAATAATAATTGATTATCGGAAGACATATATGGCGTTCCATTAACTAAAGCACCAAATACTTTCAATGAAAGACGTTGATTATTTACAGGCACAGAGTCCTGAGCAACTACTAAATTTGGACTGTACACAATTATAAGCAAGAAAATTATTGCTATTCTTAAATTACTTTGCATTTATTTGATTAAAATCTAAAACTTAACCCTGTGCGCCAATTAAAATTACTATAATAAAACCGCCCACCTAATGCTTCGCCAAAAATGCCAAACTTACGAGAAAAATTAATTGCTGCGCCTAATCCAATTCCGGCTTCGAGAAAGTTTTCGTTTAATGGAACATTATCATAACCTTCCCACCATTTATACAAACCGCCTATACGACTAGTTGCATATAGCTCAAAACGTAAATTCTCCTCAGTTATTAGTGGAAGTAATTGATAGTTTACTTGAAATCCATAATACACTCCATCAGCAAGAGTCCAACTATAATTTGCACCAGTAGCCAAATCCACTTGAGCTCCTGACAACGAAGAGTAACTTCCATAAACTCCGCCATAAAAATTAGTAAAAAATTTATAAGATACTTCAATCCCAAAAATTGGAACTGTTTCTTTGAATATTATTGGAGGTTCAAGCTGTGTTTGATTTACATTCATATATCGAAATTCTTTTCCGTTAGTTGCACCACCTCCACTTAGTTTTATATTCCAATTCGTATCTTGGCTATAAATTACTCCATTCAGACTAATAAGCGTAAAAGCATTAATTTTATTACTTAGATTCATGTTTATTCTTGACGAGGTTCATCGTTATCAAATTCAATTTCCACTAAAGAGCGATAGCAAGAGAGTAATACAATGCCGATAAAGATTATAAGTTGTTGTTTGAACATTTTATTTATAAATTGACTTTTATTCCGGTTCTTAGTCTTGTAAAATCATCATTATAATAATTACCAATGTTATATTCTAAAAAAACACCTAAACGCTCTGTTAGCATATATGACACTCCTAAGCCAAGCCCAACCTCAAAACTTTTTTTTGACAACCATTCGTTTGATTCATAAATACCAACAACATAAGGATGCCAGTATTCGCTAACCATTCCTATTTTTAGTATAGTGTAAATGTCTAACCTCGAATTATTAACCTGAAATAATAATGGCATTAGATGTATTTCAGCATTTATCCCATAATAAAACGCATTCGATTTGTTAAAGTTAAACCCAATCGACCCATTTGTTTTATACGGATGTAAAAGATTTGAAAACATTGCATACAAACCGACATCTATTTTATCTGAAAATTTATAATTCAAATCAAAACCATAACTATTTTTTTTAGCTTTATAATCTCCATATAATGAAGTTCTATACATATCTTCAACTGTGCTTACTGTACTTATCGAAGGTTTAATGGATACTTTATACGACTTTTCATTTATGGTTTGAGCAAAAGATTGTACTGGAATTATCATTATAACAATCACCACGAAAAATAAAATATAAAAGAAATGTTTCATGTGTTAAAATATTTAATACGGCATCTAACCCTAATAATAGAGTCAGATGCCAATCAGTTTATTATTTTGTTAGTTGTACAGTAAGATCTTTTTCTGTGTTTTTTGCTGTAATGTTATAATTTACAAAATATGATGTTGAATTATTATTAGGGTCAATATATGTATATTTATCATCGCAAATTTGTTTATATTCAGAGTCATCACAGGGTCCTGTTTGAGTCACAATAGTTAATGATTGAGATGCGTTGTAACTATCATTTGTTGAAATGGTTCCGGATATTTGCGAATTATATCTTTTTACCCACCAAATCATCATCCATCTAGCATAATTGATTTGTCTAGATTCAGTACGTCTAAATGCATAATAGAAAGATAAATAAGGTGATTGATTTCTTGGGTCAGAAACATTACGATAACTTGTTGTCCGAAGATATAGTTTTAGTTTATAATTATCAGAACCTATTTTAATTGTACCTTCTTTGTATGCACTATTATCAATTGCATTACTCACTTTAAAAATATTTGAGCTGCCACTTTCTACGGTTGGTTGAATTTCAAAAACTGCACTGTTTTCTACAAAAGTAATTTTAGTGCATTTTTTTAGTTCATCAATATTTTTTAATGAAGAAGAAACTAATTTGTTTTCAACAACTTTATACGCTTTGTCTCCAATAATAAACATTTCGTTTATCCCGGAAATGTTTCGGAATAAACCATTGTAATCTTTCGGCTCACAATAAGTTTCTCCATCAGAGCTAGTATAAAGTTCAATTTTATCACTGTTTTTTGACACAAAAGCTTTAACCTCTTCTAAGCTTTTAAAGTTTTCGGGTTGAATAGTCGCATAAAACTCATCGCAGATTGTTCCAAACGATTTAAATCCTTGTTGTTTTTCCCAAGCTAAGCGTTCTTCTTTGGTCATTGCATTTACTTTAGCAAGGGTTTTGTCAAAATCTTCCTGAGTGGCAAAAGTCAGAATGTCCGTTTTGGTGTTTTTTTGTATCTCAGAAATTGCAAGTTCATTTTTATCACATGATGTAAATGCAAAAATAGTCAGTAATACACTTAAAATGTATTTTACGGTTTTAATTTTCATATTGTTGTTTTTTATTTGTTGAAATTTTTAAATTATTCATGGATTACTTCTGCACTAAAAGACCGAAAGCGTTGGTCGTCAATTTTTCATCCGTTGGTCAGAATGGTTGCTTTCATAATTTTTGCTACTTTTGTGTTCTGCTTTTCTGTTTAGTTTTTAAATGGTAAAGTTATTTTTCGGGCGAGGCTTGGTGTGGGTTCATTTACTCCAAGTCTTGCTCTTTTTATATCACCTCCCAACGAATTATTAAAGGCTCGCCGGGAGGTGATTTCACAATCAAGGCTAAATATTATTCTACGCTAAACTCACCTATTAAGGTTGTTGTTCCATACGTTATTTCTAGCGTATAATTTCCACTTGTCCAAGCATTGGCTGCAATAAATACTTCCGAAGTTAAATCCGTATCAACTGTTTCTTGCGATATTACATTATCATTGGCATCGTACACCGTAATAGTTGCATTACCAACAGATGAGTCAAAATAAACTGCTAACTCAGTTTCACTAATAAAAGCTGTAACCGTAGAAAGTGCAAAAGAAAGAGGTTTAGGACCAGGTAGTATCGGACCTTTTAATAAATTAATCTCAGTAGCTGAGGCAAAAAAACTACTCGTTAACAGTACGAATAAAAATGAAAATACAATTGAGCGTTTCATAGGGAATGCTTTTTTAATGATTGAATAATTTTAATTAAATTTGTACCCAAAGTTAGAAAGGCTTATTTGATTG
>CAMDNO010000223.1 GCA_945902955.1 Porphyromonas cangingivalis | reverse complement strand
AAAACCTGCACCCAACACATCGCCGGGAAAAACTTTGCAAACATCGCAACCAGCTTCCTGTGCATAACCGACTTCGGTAACCGAACCACAGCCCGGAGCATAAGGTATTAAACGACGGTTTGCAACTTTTGCCACTTCGGGGTTAAATAATGGGCCAACAATAAAGTTTGCACCCATCTGAATATAAAGTGCAGCTGTAGGTGCGTCAACGATTGAGCCAATGCCCATAATCATTTCGGGACATTCTTTGGTTGCAAATTTTGATAATTCGCCAAAAACCTCATGCGCAAAATCGCCACGATTGGTAAACTCAAATGCACGAACACCGCCAGTATAACAGGCTTTTAGCACATTTTTGGCAACTTCAATGTCGCTATGATAAAATACCGGAACCATGCCGGTTTCTTTCATGACTGAAAGAACTTGTAATTTTGAAAATTTCATGTTTTTTTATTGGCCCCTAACCCCTAAAGGGGAATAAGAGATGTTAGTATTATTTTGTTTAAAATATCAAACCATCAGATAAGTAGTAACTTAGTTCCCCTTTAGGGGTTAGGGGCAGTTTTCTACCTCTGTACTCTACCGCTCGAATCTCCTCCGGCTAAAGCTTCTACTTCTTCTATAGAAACAAGATTAAAATCGCCATTTACAGTATGTTTCAATGCCGAAGCCGCCACTGCAAATTCCAACGCTTCACCCTGATTTGGCTTGGTCAACAAACCATGAATTACGCCACCCGAAAATGAATCTCCACCACCAACGCGGTCGATAATAGGTTCAATATCATACCGTTTCGACATGTAAAATTCCTCTCCATCATAAATCATGGCTTTCCAACCGTTGTGCGTGGCCGAAAACGATTCTCGTAAAGTAGAAATTACGTATTTGAAATCAAATTCTTTGGCCATTTGCATAAAAATACCTTTGTAACCTTCGGCATCGGTATGTCCGCCTTCTACATCAGCATCAGGTTTAAAACCTAAACAAAGATCCGCATCTTCCTCATTACCAATACAAACATCAACATATTGCATCAACGGACGCATAATGGATTGCGCTTTTTCTTTTGTCCACAATTTTTTGCGAAAATTCAAATCTACCGATACTGTAACTCCATGACGTTTAGCAGCTTCGCAAGCTAATTTTGTAAGTTCAGCACCTGCATCCGAAATGGCTGGCGTAATGCCCGACCAGTGAAACCAATCTGCACCTTGCATAATGGCATCGAAATCGAAATCCGATACTTTTGCTTCAGCAATGGCAGAGTTTGCGCGGTCGTAAATTACCTTACTTGGACGCATCGAAGCACCGGTCTCAAGATAATAAATACCTACACGGTCGCCACCACGAGCAATAAAATCAGTTTTAACACCGTATTTTCGCAAAGCATTCACAGCCGATTGACCGATTTCGTGCTTTGGTAATTTCGACACAAAATAGGCATCATGTCCGTAATTAGCACAACTTACAGCCACATTGGCCTCACCTCCACCATAAACTATATCAAATACATCCGTTTGAACAAAACGTGTATTTCCGGGAGTCGACAAGCGGAGCATAATTTCTCCTAAAGTTACAATTTTCTTACTCATTTCCTGTAAAAGTGATTATTTTTTTATTTTTAAAAATTGGTCGACCAAAGATACAACGATTTTTTTAGCCTCCAAAAGTATTTTAAAAATATTTAGTCGATTTGGTAATTTATGCAGATAAATGCATAAATACTGTATTTATATTAAAATTTGAAATAGTTTTTCGCATTATAATAACTAATATTTTCAACCATCTGACCAATAAATTCTAATTCCTGGTGCGGAAGAATGCCTTGTTCAACATCATTACCAATAAGATTACATAAGGTACGTCGGAAATATTCATGGCGTGGGTACGAAAGAAAGCTGCGTGAGTCGGTGAGCATACCCACAAAGCGGCTCAATAAACCTAATACTGATAATGAATTCATTTGTTTTTCCATTCCATCTTTTTGGTCGAGAAACCACCAACCGGAGCCAAACTGAATTTTGCCGGCCACTGTCCCATCCTGAAAATTGCCAATCATAGTAGCAATCATTTCATTATCAGCAGGATTGAGATTATATAAAATGGTTTTTGTTAATTTATTTTGTGAATCCAAACGGTTCAAAAACTTCGAAAGTGCTTTTGCTGTATTAAAAGTACCAATAGAATCGAAGCCCGTATCAGGTCCAATCTGATTAAATAGTCGGGTATTGTTATTTCGGATTGTACCAAAATGGAATTGTTGTGTCCAGCCCTTTTCCCAATCCATTTCGGCAAAAATAACCATCATGGCCGATTTGAATTTCAGAATTTCGTCATGACTTAACTCTTTTCCACCATACACTTTATTAAAAATAGTTTTAATCTCCGCTTCGGTATAATCTTCGGCATAAAACTCTTCGATGCCGTGGTCGGAAAGCTTGCAACCTTGCTCAGCAAAAAAGTCCTGACGTTTGCGAAGTGCCAAAATCATATCATCGAACGACGAAATTTTTATTTCCGAAATTTCGGATAATTGCTCTACATAACTAATAAAGTTTACGGGAACTTCAACAGCCATAGCTTTATCTGGCCGCCAAGTAGGCAACATTTTTATCTCAAAACCATCTTCACGTGTTTTAATATGGTGCTCCAAGGTATCCACAGGGTCATCGGTTGTACATACAGCTTCTACTTTGTAATGGCGCATAAGATTGCGAGCTGAAAACTCTGGCGATTGTAATTTTGCATTACACTCGTCGAAAATTTCGCGTGCGGATTTTGGCGAAAGTAATTTTTCGATGCCAAAAGCGGTTTTCAATTCCAAATGTGTCCAATGATAAAGCGGATTGCGCATGGTATATGGTACTGTTTCAGCCCATTTTTCAAATTTTTCCCAATCGGAAGCATCTTTACCTGTAATAAATTGTTCGTTAATTCCGTTGGTACGCATGGCTCGCCATTTGTAATGGTCGCCACCCAACCAAGCCTCTGTGATTGATTTAAACTGATGATCGTTGGCAACCATCGAAGGCACTAAATGACAATGATAGTCGATAATAGGTTGCTTAGCAGCATGTTCGTGGTAAAGTTTTTGTGCTGTATCGGTTTGCAACAAAAAATTTTCGTCCAAAAAGTTTTTCATATTATTCTATTTTTATATCTGCCCCCTAATCCGTCAGCTGACGGAGGAATTATACGGGTGCGCTGTATGTTTGTTATTTCAATACTGTGTACTAAATTATTAATTTATCCGGCGTAATAAATACGTTATTTCAAAACCAAAGAAAAATTTCAAATTTCACAATTAAAAACCATAAAATCAGCAATTTGACTACAAATATATTATGCATTCTAAAAAACCGTGTGCGCACACAAAAGTAATACAATTTATTATATCAGCAAAGAATCAAATCAAAATAGTATTATTTTAACCAAAATATTCGGAGTGCGACTTTAAGTTGCGCCCCGAATAGACATAAAAAAAACCGAACTCTCCTTATGTAAAAAGGAGTAGTTCGGTTTTTTTTATTTAAGTTTCAGGGTATTTCCACTCGAAAGGTAACTTTTGCTTTTAACGCCGTAAATACACGAAAAAGCGTATCAAAAGTTACATTGCTCGCTTTGTTTTCCAAACGTGAAATCTGAGCTTTTTTTACACCAATAATATTGCCGAGTTCCTCTTGCGTTAAATGTCTTTGTTTTCGGGTTTGTTTAATGGCAGCACCAATCATTTCTAATTGTAATTCATATTCAAATCTGTCCCGCTCTGGTGTACCAATCGTGCCGATTAGTTTGTCTTGAACTTCATCTAAAGTGTATGTTTTCATTTTGTTTTCTCGTTAAAGTATTTAATTCTTATTTGAATTGCTTTTTGTATTTCGGAGTCAGGAACTTTACTCCTTTTTTTAATAAAACCGTGTGTGGAAATTACTAACGTATTTGATTTGTCTGTTTTATCCCAAAATGCTAATAATCTGTATTGTAAGCCTTGATAAAGCGTTCTGAATTCCCAAACATCTTCATTTATTTTTTTGAAAAGTTCCGGATTGTTTTCTGTCTGTGATTTACGAATGTTGTAAAGAATTTTCTCATAATGCTTTCTGTCAATGCTCTTTAGAAAATCAAAACATTCTTCTAAAAATACAATTTCAAATAGTTTAGTCATTTATAATTCGTTTTTATCGTGCAAAGATAGGCAATAGTTTACATATAGAGAAACATTTGGGCGTTTTTTATATTTTGATTTATTACCATGATTTCCGAACTGAAAAACACAATCAGTTGAACTTCAACTAAGAAAATCAGCCGATTGAATAGGCAGTAAACTATTCCTACCTTTAACGAAGATTTGTTTTGTTGGATTATAATATTCGGAGTGCGACTCTAAGACGTGCCACGAATAGATATATAAAAAAACCGAACTAGCCTTGGGTTAAAAGGGAAGTTCGGGTTTTAAACTTAGTTGAATTTTAAAATTGAAAATTTATCAAAACACTTTTATGCAATCAAAACATTTTCGTGGTTGGGTAGTTTGACTGAAAAATTTACTTGTGCTTTTAGTGCTTCAAAAACCCGAAGTAATGTAGAGAACCGAACATCTTTTGCATTATTTTCAATTTTAAAGATTTGCGCTTTTTGAACTCCAATAAGTTTTCCTAATTGTTCTTGAGTAAGATTTTGTTCAACACGAGCATTTTTAATTATAAATCCTATTACGTCGGCACGTAGTTCAAAATCAAAGCATTCTCTTTCAATGGTGCCTGATTGTCCGATATATTTATCAGTAATTTCTTCTAATGAATATGTTTTCATTTTGTTTTATTTTTTAGTGTAATATTTATTCATGATATTCAATGCCTTATCTAATTCTTGCTTCGGTACTTTCTAATGAATCAAGAAATTCATCCACTTCTTCCAAAAGCACAATGTCGAACCTATATTCCATCTGATTATTTTTTCACAAAGATATATTATTTCCTTATAAGGAAACATTTTTTGAATTATAATTGAAAGAATAAATATTTTGAGTATTGTTGAAATAGCTTTTTAACATAAACGGCTGAACTTCAATTTAGAAATTCAGCCGATAATATAATATGCAAACAGAGCCTTGCTTTTAGCCCGACGTAGGCAAAGAGCCGTACGCAGAGATTTAAGTGCGAGATTACATGTGACTTTGAGCTGGGTTAGTTCTAATCCTTTTTTCTTAAGGCAATCACAATTAGATAAATAATAAATCCTATTCCGATAATAATCCATAATGGAATGTTGTCTGATAATGTATTTCTTGTTGCCTCTTCTGGTATACTCACGCATGATTTTAATCCCAAAAAAGTCATCACAAATAGTAGAATAATCTTCAATTTAGTCGCCATTTTCATATTATTTAAAAATTAATCAATATTATGTTGAATTCAAAGTTTAGACAACTTATCAATAACATAATTTATTGTATCACATCTGTAAATTTTACCTTTAAAGTTGTCATAAGCAACACGAAAGCAATCTGATTCCCATACAAAATCAATAGCTTTTTCTTTTTACGCGTACAGTTTAGTTGATTTTAGAATCGTGCATTTATAAAACAAATTGCATCTTCGATTTTGTTGAATACAGCTATCAAACAAATGATATCATTAATGTTTGGGTTATAAATGCCAAATTCCAAAGTTGGATAATTTAGACCTGTCATTTTGCATATAAATACTTTATCGACAAGCATTGCGTTTTCCCTTTCTTCATTTGAAATTTCTGACCATGGGGTAGATTTTATTATATATTTTTCTGACATAATTTACCAAACTATTTTTTTGTTTTCAATATCTGAATCAGAAGTTACCTTTACAACATATACACCATGTGCTGGCAGAGCGAATAGGAATATTTGAGAATCTGTATTTTTAGCCGACAAAAGTTTTCCATTGATATCAAATAGTTGTATAAATGATACTTGACCTAAATTGGCTATATTCAATACCCCATTGTTTACAGAGTATTTGTATTTATCTTCTTGAACATTATTTACAGCACTTAAACCATTGGCATCAATAATAACGTTATCAATCTCCCATTTCTCAATCCGATTGCTATTAACACCATTTGCATTAAAACGGATAAAAAATGTTTTACCTGCGGCTAAAGTACTAATATCATG
>CAMDNO010000222.1 GCA_945902955.1 Porphyromonas cangingivalis | reverse complement strand
GTAAAGTATTACGAAGCAGCTCGTTGGGAGCTGTTGCGAAGTATTGGTGTGCCTTACAGTTCGGTGGAAGAGGCTGGGGTAATGTGCCCTGTAATTCGGATGAATTTCCGATTTATTAAAACTACCCGTTACGATGAGTTACTCACTGTGCGAACCACTCTGAAAGCCTTGAAAGGTGTTCGGGTGTGGTTCGAATATAAACTGTATAACGAACAAAATGAGCTGATTAACGAAGCCGAAACGGAATTGGCATTTGTAGGTTTAAACGATTGGAAACCCTGCAAAGCACCGGAGTTTTTATTGCAAGCTATTGAAGATAACAAAAAATAAATTTGCGTTATAAAAGTATTTTCGATGAAATTTAAATTCAAACAACTGAATGCAATCGTGTACTTAGTTTTGGCTTTTTTATGCCTGACACCCTATGTATCTGCACCATTGGCTTTATTTTTGGGATTAGTTTTTGCATTAACATTAGGCTCCCCATTTCCGGCATTTAATAAAAAAGCTTCAAAGTATTTACTTCAGATTTCGGTTGTAGGATTGGGGTTTGGAATGAACTTACAGGATGCCCTAAAAGCAGGATCTGACGGTATATTTTTCACCCTCTTCTCGGTAGTAAGCGTTATGTTTTTTGGATTATTGATTGGCAAATGGCTTAAAATATCAAAAACATCATCGTATTTAATTGCATCAGGAACAGCTATTTGTGGCGGAAGTGCCATTGCGGCAGTTGGTCCAATAGCCAAAGCCAACGAAAGCGAAATGTCGGTTTCGCTGGCTACTATTTTTGTGCTGAATGCAATTGCGCTTTTTATTTTTCCGGTTTTAGGGCATTGGTTTAATTTGTCGCAACACCAATTTGGACTTTGGGCGGCAATTGCCATTCACGATACCAGTTCTGTTGTTGGCGCAGGTGCAAGCTTTGGTGAAGAAGCGCTTAAAGTGGCAACAACTGTAAAACTTGCCCGCGCTTTGTGGATTATTCCACTTTCGGTTTTTACTTCGTTTTATTTTAAATCAAAAGGCGATAAAATTGCCATTCCATGGTTTATCCTGTTTTTTATTATTGCCATGATTCTGAATACCTATCTCAATATACCAACAACTTTTACACACGAAATAGTTACTGTTTCGCGCCAAAGTTTAACGCTGACTTTGTTTCTTATCGGTGCCGGTTTATCTCTTTCTACCATCCAATCTGTTGGGGTTAAACCATTGGTTTTGGGAATTGTGCTATGGTTTTTTATTGCATTAGTGAGTTTAGCATTTATACACTGGATGTATTAATTATGCGCTATTTTTTTTGATTGATTCTTCAATTACAAAAAGTCCGTACAGAAAGAAAGTGGCATTAAATCCCTTCCTGAATAAGCAAAACCAATTCTTTGAACGACATTTTAGCCGATTGATCGCTGCCTTCGAGCAATGTTTCGGCTAAATTGCGCTTGGTATTGTGCAACTTAATTATCTTTTCTTCGATGGTATTTTCGGCTACCAATCGGTAGATTGTAACAGGACGTTTCTGCCCAATGCGATGCGCACGATCCGATGCCTGATCTTCTATGGCTGGATTCCACCATGGGTCTAAATGAATTACATAGTCGGCTGCAGTGAGGTTGAGCCCCAATCCACCAGCTTTGAGGCTTATCAAAAACAATTGACCATCGCCACTCTGAAACTTTTTTACATTGCGTTCGCGTTCGGCCATAGGCGTAGAACCATCTAAATACTGATAGCTTATGCCCTTTTTATCCAGCGCTTTACGCACAATAGCCAGATGCGATACAAACTGACTAAACACCAACGCACGGTGATTATTCTCAATCAATTCATCCACAATTTCAATAAATGTAGCCAGCTTCGACGATTCTATATCGATGGTGCTATCTACCAATTGTGGATTGCAACTTGCTTGACGCAATTTGGTGATTTCGGCCAAAACCTGAAACTGCTTTTTAAGCTGATTATCATCGTTTGCCTCAATGTTCTGTATGGCTTGGCGTCGTAAAGCTTCGTAAAAAGCCATTTCGGCAGCCGAAAGTTGAATTTTCTTTATTATTTCAGTTTTGGGCGGAAGCTCATCGAGAACGGCAGATTTTGTTCGTCGCAGAATAAACGGTTTAATAAGCTTTTTGAGCAATTTGTGCGCATAATCGTTGTCGGGCTTAATAAATGTATCGGTAAAATGATTCAAATTTCCAAGCAATCCGGGATTTATAAAGTTAAATAAATTCCATATTTCGCCTTGGTGATTTTGCAAAGGTGTGCCTGTAAGTGCCAATCGAAATCCTGCTTTGAGCTGCATAGTAGCTTTAGAAGTTTTGGTCGCGTAGTTTTTAATAATATGCGCCTCGTCGAGCACCACCGTAGCAAAATCTTTTTCGATAAAAAGCTTTTCTTCCGATTGTAATAATCCGTACGAAGTAATCAATACATCGCCCGCTTCCAATTCGTCGAGCGATTGCTGACGATTGTTATTACCAAGCAATTTCACATTGAGCGAAGGTGCAAACCGCTGTGCTTCAGCTATCCAATTGCCTACCACCGACACCGGGCAAACTACCAAAGCCGCTCCTTTTGTAGACCGATGCAGTAAAACAGCTAAAGTTTGAACGGTTTTTCCCAATCCCATATCATCAGCAAGGCAAGCTCCTCCTTCCCAATCGGCTAATCGCGCCATCCATCGGAAACCCTCCTCTTGATATGGACGTAATTCGGCTTGCAATGCAGCAGGTATTTCAGCTTCTGTATTCGATTGGTTTTCTATTTTGCTTCTAAACTCTTTCCATGCTTTGTCGGTTTTCAAATCTTCTACATCGTCGAAAAAGTTGCCCAACGCTACCGATGCAAATTTATTGATGTTTAAACCATTTTTTTCGCTGGTCGAAAATGTATAAAGTTCCTGCAATCGCTTTTTCAATTCGGCAGATAAGGCTAAAAACTCCCCATTTTTAAGTTCTACAAATCGGTCGTGTCCTTTGGCAAATAAAGTCATAAGCTGTTGCAGCGAAATCACCGTATCTTCGTCCACCTTGAGTTCGCCATCCAATGCAAACCAGTTATTTTTCGATTTTATTTGTAATTTTAAATTTGCAAAACTTGCCGTTCCGCTTATTTTATATCGCACACCTTCAGGCCATTCTACCACACATTTATCCTGATGTTTAGACAATACATCGAGCAAATGCAACGAATCCAAGGGCTCTTCGAAAGCAATTAAATCATCGTTCATATTTACACTTTCGAGTTGCTCGATGTCATTTAGGATTTCGTTTGCAAGTTGCGTTTCTATTTTCAAATCACGTTTTACTTGCAGTTGAAAGCCTTTATCGTTCGTAATAAGCACTTTACCACCCATTCCGGGTTTGCAGTAAGGCGGAAAATCGCCAAAAGGCTTTGCAAAAAGTTCCGCTTTCAAACCATCGCCAAAAGGCAATAATTGTACGCGGATACGATTGTCGGATTCTAAAACTTTTATTTTTAGGTTCGATTGTTCCTGCGAACTCAGCAAATCGGAATGCACAGTGGCATATTTACTAATTTCACCAAGTAGCTGAATGAGCTTCTGTTTTCCATGTTCGGGCACCACCACATTTTGTTGCGTGAGCACTTGTAGCAGGTTCATTTGATGCGAGTTGAGGTCGTATACTTTATAGCGCGTATTTGTTTCTTTTGCCATAAAAGTGCCTGTTGTTAAGTCCTTTATATCAGAACTTAATACATATCCATTTGGCCTTTTCGATACAGTAATTACAGGTTGCGCAGCCACAAATTCAATTTGAACTTCGTTGGCCCCATACAAAAATAAGTAAGGATGCCCAATAAGTTCCACCAATGTTTTTGGCGTCAACTCATAATATTCAGACTCATAATATCCACCTTTATGGTATTTTATTGATTTCGAAACCCGATAATCCTGTTCGGTCATTCCTTGCGTTTTGCCTGCATAAAATGTTTTTAAAGCAATGTTTCTACCACTACTCCAATCGCCTTTAGCATTACGACTTTGCAAAATGGGCTGTATATATGCGTTTTTTGGGTTTATTAAATAAACGACACGTGAGCTGTTTTCGGTCGTTTTCGCAACGCCTTTTGTCGATTTCGAACCGCCAACTGCACTAAATATTAAGCTCAGCGATTTTTCCCATTCTTCCTGACGCTTTATCAACGAGCAAGCAGGTTGGTAAGTCATTTTGGAGGCTATTTGGGTATATATTTCAGCCGTTTCGGGTAACCCAAACCATTTATCGGCAGCATAAGCAGCTTCGTAAGCAAAGGTATAACTACCCACATCATATCCTTTTTTTATTAATGCTAATATTTCTTTCCGAGCATTTACAGGGGGTTGTAATTCGGCCAAATAGGCCAATGGAATAAGAAAAAGTGAGACCAAATCTGGTGTAGTCAGAATTCGTGCAAAAAAAATACTTTGCAAAGCATCCCTTTCTTGTTTTTTATTTAAAATGCTGTATAATAATGCTTTGAAAAACTTATCATGGTCAGAATTTGGCGCTTTGTTGTAGCTGTTCAGAATTTTTTGAGCTCTCAAAGTTGCTTCATCCGGATTTATACACAACAAGGCGACGCAATAAAAATAATTGTGTTCGAACATCGAAAAAGACTGAATATCTTTTCGATGCAAGCGTAAAGCTTTTAGCTGTATGTCGAAAAGTTTTAACGCAGCCTCCGTCTCGCCTGCCAACAATTGCCGTATAGCCAGAATTACAACGAGCTGTTTACTCGTTTCTAACTTTACAATTGTATCGAATTCGCCAGAATAAAAGCGAATGGCATCATCCATTGAATTTAATTCCGAAAGAATCGATGGATTTATATGTTGCAAAATTCGCTCTTTTATTTCTTTTACTTTTTCAATAGGAGTAAAATTATAAATGGCTTTATTGACATTAATTAAATAGATGGCATTAAGCAATTTAATATCTAATTTGTGCAAACATTTCAGGTAGTTTGGATAAGTTAGAATATCCAAATCTTCTAATATGGTTGGACGGTCAAGCAATGTGTTCTGAACGTTATCTTCTAACTTATTTTCATAAAGCAATTCGTATAAAAACTGCTTCACAATAGTTAGATTGTTCAATCCTCGAAGAAAAAATATGCTATTATATTTATGGCTTGGTTGATCCTGCTTCCACTCATTTTCATAACCTTCTATTTGCGTATAAACGAACACCATGAAAGGAGTATTTATCTTGTATTTATGGCTACCGTAGCTATAACTAACTTCGGGAGTAGTAACAATTCCTTGCGCAATGGCCTTTATCAGAACTTCTTTTACAGTTTTCTGAGTTATTTTTATACGATACATTAATATATCCGTAATTTCACCCATATTACTAAATTCACCTTTTATAGCAATGGCATTGATGATGTATTTCTCGCCTTCTAAAAGTTGATTGTAAAACGCTATTTGTTGTTGAATAGAAGCCATATTTTAAATTTTATTTTTCGAATGTCAAAAGTACAGAATTTTCCTCACTTTCCCAATCGATACCCTATTCCATATTGTGTCTTTAACCACAAGCCAAAAAAGCGGTCGTACACAGAATAACTTTTATTTTCGAAGGTAATTATTTCTTTGTCAAGTAGTTGTTTTATCTTCTTTTGAGATGGCAATTCGTAATTATTTTATTTCAATTATTAAAATACAATAATTGAATTATGATAATTGAGAGGTTTTTCGAATAATTCATACTACCCATTTTTGCAAAGAGATTAGCAATTTCTGAGTTTTGGTTAGGGATTAGATAGGAACAAGCGGTTTCTAGCCGCTTGATAAAACACCAGCAAGCGACATGGATGTCGCTTGTCCCTTGTTTGGTGGTAAAAAATGCCGTCACATATTTTTTGAACAAAAACCGTATTCCAATTATTTTCCTTATTTTTGTATGATAAATTGACAACAAATCCACCACGATAATCGTTAAAACAATACAAATCTATTAATAATTCATTTTATGCACACAATAACACCACAATTCATTAAGGATACTGCTGGTAGAAGGATGGTTATTCTGCCCGAAAAAGATTTTGAAATGCTTATGGATGAGTTGGATGAATTAGATGACATTCGGCTTTACGATAGTGCAAAAAAACAAGACACCGGCGAACGAATGGCATTTTCCGACTATTTAAAAAACCGCAAGCTAAGCAATGCCAGTCTATAATATCGTATTATCAAAAC
>CAMDNO010000221.1 GCA_945902955.1 Porphyromonas cangingivalis | reverse complement strand
TTGTTTTTCAGAATAAGCTGAATATATTCGATATAGGTGTCGCGGTGTTTCAGAAAATCGGAAATAAAATGCACAATATCCAGCACATCGGAAGTTTCCTTTTTGTTTTCGGTGCGCACGGCGTTTACACTACTTCCCACAAATACCCAAAGCGGTTTAAACAATCGAAACTGCACAGCCATATCGGGTTTGCTTTTGAAAAGCAACAGTTGCTGATAATAGGATAGTAAATTAGCAGTCAGGTATTTATTTTTAAAATCGGCATTGTCTTCCTTCAGGTTCAGAATGCGGTAATCCTTGCCATAACCATCTTCATAAAAGTATTTATACGAATAATCGAACAGAATACTTTTGGCATATTCCTGCGTGAGCTCCGCTTTTTTCTTGGTGTCGGCTGCACTAATGGCTTGCCCGAACGTAGCAGAATACTCAAAAGCAAAACCCGTTGTACTGAGTTTATCACGAAACTTTTTCCATTGGTCGCCACTCATACCACCATGACCTTCGTCCACCAACACCAAGTTTTCGGTTTCGAAACTATCTACTGCCACCGTTTTATCTTTGCTTTCTTCGGACAGTTTCTGAATTTCGATAATCTCAACTTCTTTGCCGCTAAACATGCCCGATTGGTTTTTCGAGAATAGATTGGCAGGTATGCCCGACAACTGCAAATCCAGCAAATGTTGGCGCGAGAGTGGCTCGTTGGGCGTGATTAACAGAATCTTACTTCCGTGCCCGCTCGTGTGTTTATTGGCATAGTGCAGGTATTGCTTTATATTTACATGCATCAGCAGCGTTTTGCCCGAACCTGTTGCATTCCAAAAAGCGAGTTTATTGAGGTCGGTTTCTTTGAATGCGCTAACCTGATAAACTTCCTCTCCTTTTTTGGCTTTTGCAGTTTTGCCAGCATTCTTTCCGGCATTCAACTCTATCTGTTTGTCATTAAATAGTTTAACAAACTGATTAAGTTCATGTTGTAACTGTTTTTTATTGCCAAAAAACTTATCTAAATAAATTTCCGTAAATAACAATGACAAGTACTGAAAGTATTTCCAAACTAGCATCTCGTCGCGCCCGTCGGAAATTTCGTGGGTGTAACGCACAATGTTTTCATCGTAAGTCTGAAGCATAGCTTCGGTGATATGCTCCGTAAGGTAGAGGTGCGATTTGAGCTGCTCCAGAAACTTTGTATTTCCCTCTTCGGTATAGCCTTCGCTCGAAGACAATTTCAGCTCTTTAAATATCTCCACCCCTTTTTTCGACAGAATTTTAGTGCCAATAGCCTCAATGCCGAAAAGCGACAAGAGGTATTTGTTGAGAACAATTTTATCGTGAAAATTTGCCATTTGTTTGTTTTTTTTCTTTATCCCGGAGGGATAATATGTTTATAGATTCATATCAGCATTCACGTATTCGACCCCGAAGGGGTCGTACATCACCATTATTATTGCTTTTCTATAAATATGTGAATCCTACGGATTCGTCTTCTACATCATCATTTTTAAATTTTCAAGGGTCGGAGACCCGGAACATTTGTAGTAAAACATTGAACGATTTTTAATCAAGGGTCGGAGACCCGCAATATATAATACAATGTCATTCCAATAACCATATTTCGGGTCTCCGACCCTTTTTGGTGAATTTTTTACAATTTTCTACAAATATCACGGGGCGCTGCCCCTTTGAGCCCAATCCAATTCATTAAGACCTAACAGGTTTCAAAAACCTGTTAGGTCTAATCATAGAATTACAACTCACTCTCATTAAACATTTTCTTAAAGAATGTCTCCTCTATCATCTTGATTTTGAACTGGTCGCCATCGGTGCGGAGGTTTTCGAGATGGTGGTCGCCATTGATATAGATTTGCTGAAACTCACGGGTGCGGGCACTGTCGTAAAAGCGGCGGACGAGTTTTACCACATCGTCATGCGTGGTAGTTTCCATATCGCGCCAGATTACCAAGGTTTTAATGCCCATGCGGGTAACTCCCTCCACTACTTTTATATCCTTTACGCGCTGCACTTTGCTTACATACAAGCCAATGAGGTAGTTGAATGTCTCCACCAAATCTACATTTGTAGCTTTCAATTCGTTGTTTCCGGTTACTTTAAGCTGATAACTGAAAGGCTTGCGGAACATTTCCAGATTAAACAAATGCTCGCGACTCTCCATTTCGAGCATATAGTGCAGCAGGTATTCTTCCTGCGCCCGCTCACTGAAATCGAGATGTGCCTGATTGCCCACATCGCTTAACATCAGATTATTCAGCGTATCTTCGTAGCTCTCTAACACCTGATATTTAAACATCTGCGAGATACCTGCTTTGTCTTGTGGCTTGCCGTTTTTCCAATTGTCGGAATAGATAGCCTTAATTACTCTTGGTTTAGTAGCTGTACTAAAATACTCTCCCATTTCAACTATAATGTACTTTCTATTCCCACCGAACTTTCTATTCATATTTAGAATAGCATGGGCAGATGTGCCTGATCCTCCAAAATAGTCTAATATTACAGCATCTGAGTCGGCAAATGTTTGTGCCCAAAAAGTAGTTTCCATTGTACCTATTGATTTAGGATAATCAAACTTACCACCTAGTCCCATTGATTTTAATAATTCAGAACCATTTGTACCAGCATTAAATTTTGTGTCTAACCAATTACTAAATAACACTTCTCGTTTACTTTCATGGTCTATTTTTTGAATAACAGCTCCATTTTTTGTTACAACTAACTCTCCTTCTTCAGCTCTTTTTCTACCAGTCAAATAACTTGACCGCCAAACTCTTTCTTCCCCTTTTGAATTTATTGGATAAATTCTTTTCAAACCTTCACTTGTTATGTTTATAGGATAATCTTCTCCAATTGGAACTGGATCTTCAACACCTACTATTTTTTTTGCATTTTCATCATAAAGTAAAGCATAGAAACTTTTCCACCTACCCGAACGATAATTATTATCGGCAGTTCCGCTTCTCATGAAATTTCTATCCTCATTATAATCATCCAAAGGTTCGCCTAATAAGTCTGGGGATGTTTTGTTTGTGCAAATAATTAAATACTCGTTTGTTCTAGATAATTTACCACCTGATCCTTGCGGATGATGGTTTACAGTTATTATAGAAATATCTTTTTCTGAAAAAACATTGTTAAGGTATTGTAGTACATTACTAAACTCATAATCATCAATAGCTAACCCGAATGAGTGATTTTCCTTAAATAGTATCTCAGTTATTGGTATGGTGTTATTAATAAGTGACAGCCACGATGAATGTTTAAACTGATTCTTATACCTTATCTCAGAATGTGGTGTATTATATGGTGGATCTATATATGTAGCTCTTAATTTATTTGTGTACTTCTCCTGCATCAACCCCAACGCCTGAAAATTCTCCGAGTTTATCAATAATCCATTCGTTTGCTCGTCCAAATCATCGAACTCTGCCAAAAGCCGGTCTTTAAAGGCTTCGTCGAAAAATTTGGTATCCAATACCAGAAACTGCTCTGCTTCGACAAGCTCAGCAAGCGTAGTATTAAATAATTCTCCTGAATTACGAATAGCCTCGAAATCCACATCAAACAGCGTTTTCCATTCTGCCAATTGTGCTTTGTTGGTGAATATTTCGGGATAATAGGTTTCGGGAATCCTGTCGAGCGTTATGCAATAGTCGGTGCGGAGCACAAACTTCTTTTTCATCCAGAGCTTTTTTTGGAAGTTTTCCATCTGTGCCAAAAAGTCAATCACTTTGGTGGCTACGGTTTTAATGGCTTTTACCTTGCTGAGTTGCGCCACAAAGAAATCGGTTTGCCGTGCGTTGATATCGTCGATATACAGCACTTCGTTTTTGATATAGAAATCCAACTCGCGGCTCAAAAACCCGCCTAAGTCTTTGTGTATAAAATAGTCGAATGAGTTTTTGGATACATAATCATTCAGATGTTTCTCCAGCAAAGTGCGTTTACTGTTTTTCTCCATTGGGCTGAGTGCAAACACGCCTGCAAATTCAGCTGGCACATTTTCGGTCAATATGCTTATAGCGGTAGCCAACAACGCATCTTGTTTGGTGGCTTTCGGGAAAGGCTCATAGACAAAGTTTATTAGTAACTCACCATTGACTACTTCCACCGGTATTTCTTCGTAAATGGCAAACCTACGTTCGGCATCGCCCTGTGTTTTGTTATTGTTTTGCTCGGTGCTCACCTCTTTGAGTTGGAAAGTTACTTTGCTATAGTCGCCAGTCAGAAAACTGTAATTTTTGAAGTTTTCGGACGATTTAATATAATATTGGTCTGCATTTGCCCAGTGTAGTTTTACTTCCTCACCCTCGTAAGGTATGGCGTACACGTCTTTTTTGTAGCGGCGCATGGAGATAAAATCGCCATCCTTGTAGTAGCGGCGAAAGAAATTAGCCAAGTGTGAGAAAACCTCATGCTCCAGCACTTCGGTAGTATCAATCAACGCCAGCTTTTCATTGAGCAACTTGTATTTGGGGCTTTCGGCAGCAACAACACCGGCATCTTCTAAGTTCTTTTTCAGGGTTTTGATTTCACTCTCCAACTCTGCTTTGTCTGCTGTTTGGGTTTCGCTCAATGCTTTGCTTATATCAGCAGGCAATTGCTTGTCGATAAACTCGTTTACCTGCTTGCGCTTTTGGTTCATAATGCGATAGATACCAAAATCGAGGTCGGCTTTGTCGAGCTCAAAAATTTCGTTCAATACCTTTTTCAGTTGGTCGTAATTGCTCATACGTTTGATTTATATATTTTATTTTTTTGGCTAAAGCCCATTTTCTCTGCTATTCTTTTAATGAATGGGCTAAAGCCCAATCCTATTCATATCACTTCAAAACTCACCGTAAATAATTCTTCTTCGTGAATGGTTCGCGTCAATTTGCCTTTGGCATCGGCTATCATCGTATCGCGTTCTTCGTTTATGGCATCTTCGCGGTCGTATATTTCTTGCCGCAGGCGGTTATATTTTCGTTTTATCTTCGAAATTTTCTCTTGCAAATCGAGTAACTCCTGCGCCAATATATTTTCTTTGTGTTGCTCACGCTCCAGTTCTTTCATTTTTTGGCGTTCCTCACGCAAATCAAGTTCCAACGCTTTTATTTTGTCGTCGGCCCATCGCTCAAATTTGCTGAATTCCCGCTGCATATAGGCAGTATCCACTTTTTCGAGATGCTGTAGTTTGTTTTTCTTATTGCGTTGATGGTATTTTTCCAACAGTTCGGTATCTGCTTTTAGCTTTCCTGCTACGGTAGCTTTCAGGTTCATCAGGTTACGAATGCTTTGTTCGTCGATCGTTTGTTGGTCGGCAGTTATGGCCGAAAGCATCAGCGTGTCGTGTTGCTCAATGTCCGAAAGCACCGATAACTGACTGATTTTCAGCAAAGCCTGTTTACCCCGTAGTTTTTCCAATTCTTTGTAACGAATGGGCGACGAAGCCAAATCGAATTCCAAATGCAACGGAATAGTGGTTTCTTTTCGGGCTTTTGCTAATAATTTTTGTGCCACCTCGCTTTGTATGCGGTAGTGCCGTGCATCGGTGCGTTTTTTGTTCAGGCTGTAACGTTCGCCATTTTCAAGCAAAGTAAAGGTGAAATCCTGCTCTTCGAACTGCGCCAATGTTTGTAAATAGTATTTGGTAATTTCCCACAACCATTTTTCGTATTTCTCCAAAAAGGTTTTTGTTTCGGAATACGAAATGCGCAGTTTATTTATCACGCTTCCTTCGAAATTTTCGAACAACACACCTTGTACATCTTTTAGTTTTTGGTCGATAGAGGCTTCGAATTCTTTTTTCAGGGCATCGAAATAAGCCTCAATCTCGGCTTTGGTACGGCATTTCTTATAAATTTCGATTATGCGTTTCTCGAAATCCAC
Source organism: Porphyromonas cangingivalis (assembly GCA_945902955.1). Taxonomy (GTDB): domain Bacteria; phylum Bacteroidota; class Bacteroidia; order Bacteroidales; family Paludibacteraceae; genus Paludibacter. The sequence goes on along the minus strand of CAMDNO010000221.1, from coordinate 504 downwards.
GCCACTTTCGATGCTTCCCAACACATGGTCAGACGAGCCAAATACGCCCTGAAAAAGTTTGTATTTTTGCTCTAACAGTTCGTAAACACGGTTTTCCACTTCGTTGTCGCTGTTCAGAAAATTGACTACCACCACATCGTATTGCTGCCCGTAGCGATGGCAACGGCCAATGCGTTGCTCTATACGTTGCGGATTCCAGGGCAGGTCGTAGTTCACCACCATACTGCAAAATTGCAGGTTGATACCTTCGGCAGCCGCTTCGGTGGCTATCATTATCTGGTAGTCGTCGCTTCGGAAAGCATCTACCAAGGCATTGCGTATATCGATGCTTTTGGAATGGGTAAGTTTGCCGTAGTTGTTTTTATCGTTCACCCATTTTTTGTAAATAGATGCCGAAAGTTCATCCGAATTATTACCGTTGAACAATACAATTTTCCCCTTGTATTTTTCTGCCGAAAGTCGTTCGAACAGGTATTGCTGCGTGCGGGTGGATTCGGTAAATAT
>CAMDNO010000220.1 GCA_945902955.1 Porphyromonas cangingivalis | reverse complement strand
TACAATTACATTACCATCATCTAAAACATTCACGCTTTATAATATCCCATTTTATTATGCCTGCGTATTGGATAAATTTTTAGAAAAACAAATACGAACCTATTCATCACCGGCATCCCCTGCTTTGTAGGCACAAACTTGGTGCAAGCGTTAAAAGCAAAACATGTAACGCAATTCGGGCGCAACTTTGAGTGGCAATTCGAATTATTACTCTAACAATTCACCCTCCTTGAAGGATTGAAAAACAGAGTCGGGATTTTCGTAGTACAGGCTACTGTTCAGATTTTCGGGTTTTCAGGCAAATCCTTTTTAGGATTTAATCGAACAAAAACAATTTATAGCATGTTAGTGTATCTAAAATAGTTGTATATTTGCATTTAAATTGGAAGTAAATCAATAGAATAATATGGATGTTAATTTAAAAATAGTTGATAATTACCGCTTTCAATCGGATGAAGAACCCACCGAAATGCAACTGGCATTTCTAATGAAGGAGGTAGCAATTGATGTCAAATTGCGCGCCGAAGTTGCCAACAAAAAATTTCAAGAAGAGTTAAGGCAACTGTGTTTACAAAAGCTGAAATAATCACTTGTAAAATGAAACCCAAATTAGTCATTATTGCAGGCCCGAATGGTTCAGGGAAAACTTCAGTAACTTCAAAAATACTTGAGCATGAGTGGATTGAAGGATGTTTTTATATTAATCCTGATAATATTGCACGCGATGAATTTGGTGATTGGAATTCGCCGGAGGCAGTAATGAAAGCTGCTAAACGTGCCGAGGAGTTGCGCGAAGATTGTTTGAAAAACAAGCAAGGTATTTTATTTGAAACCGTACTTTCGGCCGACGACAAATTATCGTTCATACATCGTGCTAAAGATGCAGGTTATTTTATTCGGCTATTTTTTGTGGGAACTGATTCACCAACAATTAATGCATCGCGTATTGCCAATAGGGTAATGGAAGGTGGTCATGATGTTCCTATTCCAAAAATTATTAGTAGATATTCCAAGTCAATAGCAAATTGTGCAAAACTAGCGTCATTAGTAGATAGATTGTATGTCTATGATAACTCTGAAGATTTTGCCGAACCAAAACTGCTTTTTAGGGTTACGAATGGTAAGATTGAGAAGACCTATAAAAATATCAATGCATGGTCATTAAATATCTATCAAGCTCTTAGCGAAAACATTTAGAAACCAAAATTCATCAATTACTCCAACAATTCGCCCGCCAAAAAGGATTTAAAAACAGACTCGGGGTTTTCGTAGTACAGGCTACTGTTGAGGTCTTCGAGCTTGCAGCTAATCCACGTATTGCTTACTTCGAATAGTGCGGCAATAGGCTACGTAGAGTTACTGCGGTTCGTTGGAAAAATGTGGTGGTGATTTTCAGATGAAATGCTTAATTTGTGGTGGTACTTTTCATATAAAATAACTGTCGTAGTGTTTTATGTTTGTAAAAATGTATTATCTTTGCATTTTTAGGAACGAATAATGTAGTTGACTAAACACTTTATGGAACGTAAGATAGAGCAAGAACTGATTTTATGGAAAAACTCCACATCGCGCCAGCCTTTGGTGTTGCATGGAGCAAGGCAAGTTGGCAAAACATATATTGTCAAGAAGTTTGCTAATGAGCATTATAATAATTTTGTGTATTTAAACTTCGAAGCAAATAGTCGGCTTCAAGCTATTTTTGAGAACGACTTATCGCCGTCACGCATTTTATTGGAATTGTCGGTGATGATGGGTGTCAAAATAAATGAGCACACCACATTACTTTTTTTCGACGAAATACAAGCGTGTGAACGTGCACTTACATCTCTGAAGTATTTTTGCGAGGAAAGTCCCGATTATCATATTATAGCGGCAGGTAGTTTGTTGGGTGTGGCATTGCATCGCGAGCAATATTCGTTTCCTGTAGGTAAAGTAAGCATTAAAACGCTATATCCATTTGATTTTGAAGAATTTCTGTGGGCTGTATCGGGCAAGGATGCTACTAAAATAATCAGGGATTGTTATAATGCAAATAGCAACTGTTCGCTTCACGAGCATTTTTTGACGCAGTTCAGGTTGTATTTAAGTATAGGTGGTATGCCTCAGGCAATAAATACCTATTTGAATTCAGGTAGTTTCGACGAAGTAGCTACCACTCAGCGAGGTATTGTTGATGCTTATATAGCCGATATGGCAAAGTACTCCCAACCCACTGATACGGTGAAAATTATGGCCACATTTAATTCCGTCCCGTCGCAATTAGCCAAAGAGAATAAAAAATTTCAGTATAAATTTATCAAATCAGGTGCACGAAGCTATCAGTTCGAAACAGCCATTGATTGGTTGTGTGCGTCGGGCATAGTAAGTAAATGCGTACGAATACATCAAGGTCATTATCCGCTATCGGCTTTTGCAGACCCTACATTTTTTAAAATATATATGGGCGATGTAGGTTTACTTTCTTCAAAATTGGGAATTGCTGCACAGGTGATATTGGCCGACAACGATCAGTTGAATTTTTTTAAAGGAGCATTAACAGAAAATTACGTAGCCAATATACTGTCGAGCAATGGTTTAAATTGCAATTATTGGGAGTCGGAAGGAAAGGCCGAAGTTGATTTCGTAATTCAAACCAAAGCCGGAGAGTGTATTCCTGTAGAAGTGAAATCGTCGGAAAATGTGCGTTCGAAAAGCTTGCAGCAATTTATAATGAAGTACCATCCTTCTTATTCTATTCGTATTTCGACTAAAAATTTTGGTTTCGAAAATGGGATTAAATCTGTACCGCTTTATGCTTGTTTTTGTGTGAATTAAACAATTGGTAATAGTATTAGTAAGTAATTTCAAGAATACATGAACATTCTCATCACCATCATTCACGGCTTTGTAGGCACCAACTTGGTGCAAGCGTTAAAAGCAAAGCATATAACGCAATTCGGGGCGCGACTTTGAGTGGCACTCCGAATAAGAGATATTCAACCAAATTTTATATTTCGGTGCGCTGCACCTTCTATCACAATCTATTGTTTACTTTCTACAAATATATCGGTACGCTGCACCTATTTAACTTATATTCTGCTGGGCGTAAATAATTATTTGGCATTTAGAAATAAAAGCACTAATTTTGCAGTCTAATCTGTGAAATTTATTAGATTGATAATTAAAGCAACTATTTTGCAGATAGATAAATAGTTTTAATACGTAAATGATTAGATTTTTTTATATTTAAATTGAATGTTATGGCAATCGCAATAAAAAGTATTCCTATATTAAAAGATAATGATGCTCAAAGATTTATATCTAAAGCGAATTTGGCAGTAAAGAATAATAGTAAAACAGACTTCACAAAACAAGTTGTAGCTGCGCAAGCAATTCTTCTTAAATCTAAATTTTAATAACTATTTATTATTGTGGCGTTTTTACTCTTCTCTTTCGAAGTTATCCGGCAGTTTTAATTGGCCGTCTTGGGGTAAACGTAGATTATAAATCAAATGGAATCGGTCGCGAATTGCTTGATTTTATAAAAGCATGGTTTGTAGATAAATCAAATAAAACTGGTTGTAGATTTATAGTAGTTGATTCTTATAATGATAAAAAACCGATGGATTTTTATTTGAAAAATTCATTCGAATACTTATTTACAACTGAAGAACAAGAAAAAAAATATGCTGGCTTAAAAAATAATGATAAGCTTGAAACAAGGTTGATGTTTTTTGATTTAATAAATTTAGTTTCAATCAATTAATATGTATAATTGCTGCCGAAATCTCAAGCAAATCCTATATGCAGGGTTTAATACAGCTTCATAATCTGAAACCACATCCCAAAAATCCAACCTTGGCAAATTTTTTCAAACAAACATTCTTATCACCGGCATTCACGGCTTTGTCGGCTCCAACTTGGTGTAATCGTTAATAGCACACCATGTAACGCAATTCGGGGCGCGACTTTGAGTCGCACTCCGAATAGGTAAATTATAGAGCTGTGTTAATGAGCGAGTTTCTTGGGGTTGCCAGCTCACTTTAAAAATTATGCTATTTTTTTTCTTTGATTTGGATTAGAAACCGAAAAAACATTCTATATTTGTACTGATTTTTAAAACGATACATATATGACAATAACAGCACATATTAATATTGAAACACCAACAGGACGCAGATTTGTTCGCGAAATGGCAAAATATCCCCAAATAATTGAATTTGAAAATAATTCAAAAATAGGTGAGAAAACTTATACTGTAGATGAAGTTTACAATCAAGGATTGGATAAACTTAGTGAACTCTATGGCGTTGATATGCGTAAATTAAAATCACAATTATAATGAAAAAACAGAATGTTGTTTTGAGCGAAAAGGCTAAAAATGATATTGATGATTATATTGATTTTATTTACTTCTACTTTGACAGATTAAAAATAACAATATCAAATTCTCAAGACAATAGTAACTTTAAGCCCCGCAATTTATCCCGATGAAGACGGGAGGGGTTTGGGGCAGAAATTTGCAATTATTTTAACTGCCCCAAGCCCCTAAAGGGGCATAGCCGTCAAGCTAAGGAAAAAATTAAATAAAGTGATATAATTTAATGATTTATTGTACTGCCCCTAACCCCTAAAGGGGAACAGAAATTAGTATTGATAACTATAACATCAGATTGGTTCTTTTTCGGAGACGAAACTAACTTCACACCCCTTTAGGGGCTTGGGGCGGAAATATTCAAAATTAGCTTGACGGCTATGCCCTAAAGGGGATGTAAATTAGTACCGTCTCTGAAAGTTAATTTTTAAATTATCTAATCTGTCAAAGTAGAATTACAATGAATGTAGGGCTCCACTTACTGCATTAAGAAACTACGAGGGTCTATTTGAACGAATTAATGATTTGTCGAAAATTGGTGGTTCTATAAAATATTGTACCGAAAAATCGATTACCGAAGTTTATGGTATTTCCTGTAAACGTATCAACTACAAGAAATTGACAATCATTTTTTGTGTTTACAATGATACTATTAAAATTGAAGCTGTTCTGAAGCAATCGTTAATTAAGGAAATCGATAATATTTAGATATTACTCTTACAATTCACCCGCCAAAAAGGATTGAAAAATATACTCGGGGTTTTCGTAGTACAGGCTACTGTTGAGATTTTCGGGTTTGTGGCTAAAATGTTAAATATGTTATTTTCGTTTTGTAACTATTGCTAATTAAAAATGAATTTGTAGCTTTGCATTTGTTTTTAAATATAATCTATCATTTTAAATTTTTAGATATTACTATATCAATTTCTAAATGAAATGTTAGTTCTACTATAAAAATATACTTGTATGAAAACTCTTACAGAATTCAAAAAACTTAGATTTGAGAAGATATCTTGGGAACCATTATCTAAAAAAAAATCTGTCGATTTAAAATCGTTAGTAGGTCCAGGCAGAGAAGTGAAAAGAAGTACTTATCCTTTGTTGCAAAATCAGTATAGTTTATTGGTACCTTAATGTATGATAGTGAACCATATACTCTAATTTATGTTCAAAAATCTTCACCCCATTTGGATGAAGATTTTCTTTTTGTTGAAACATATAAGTTTTTTACTGATAAAAAAATCAAATATATTTTAAGAGCTGAATACTATCCTGAAAATGTTTTTGCAATTAAGTATTATGCATCTTTTCAAAAAAAATTGAAATACAAGTATCATATTAAAACTAACAATGGTAATGCGCATAAAATTATACTTACTTGTGGAGCACTTCTACCAATTCTACTAAAAAAATATCCAACCGCATCTTTTGCTATTAATGGAGCATTTAGTATTGATTTCCATAATGAATTAGCCGAAAAAATAAATAAAAGTCAACGTTATAGGATTTATTCATTTTTTATTGATTTAAAGGTTGGTCGAAAAACCTTTCAGCACTACGTTTTCGAGGAGGTCAGTTCATATCTGTTGGTAAACAAGTTAGATAAATCGAATTTAAGTATAAAGAAAAACCGTATTCGGAAAATGTTTTTAGATTTGTATCGATTTGAAGCAGATTTGTAAATTTTTTTCACAAACAGGTATAATTGTTACCGAAAATTGGAACCGGCCTTATATGCAGGGCTTAATACAGCTTCATAATCTGAAACCACATCCTAAAAATCCAACTTTGGCAATTTTTTTCAAAAATGAACATATTAATCACCGGCATACACGGCTTTGTAGGCATCATTTGGTGCAAGCGTTAAAAGCAAAGCATATAATGCTATTCGGGCGCAACTTTGAGTGGCACTCCGAATAGATGGTATGGATTGGTTTTAAAATAGTGATGTTTGGTTTTGTTACAAATAATTCTTGTTTTGTGTTTGTTTTTATTACAAATATATCGGATTTTGTGTTTGGTTTTGTAACAAATCCTAT
>CAMDNO010000219.1 GCA_945902955.1 Porphyromonas cangingivalis | reverse complement strand
ATATTTATGTAATCAGACTTGCTTTAAGTATTTGTCAAACAATTTTGTCTCAATAATTAAATATTTTAATTCAATGAAGAGTTGTTTTATCTTCACCTACTCATTTCTTGAAAGTAGAATTAATCCGATCTTTAATAAATTCTTCAATTTCGGTAGCTGTTATTTGGTAAATTGGTTTTAGTTGGGTAAAGTTAGAGTCTGTTTTGAATCGTTTGCTATCCAAAAGCATTGCAAAAAGGTTTTTGGTAGATAGTAAATGCCCCGAGTATGCAGTAGCTTTTGAAACTATTTCGTTAAAATCATATCCGCTTTTCAAAATGGAGTAAATGTCGTAATAATCTCTGAAATTACTTCGACGCATTAAAACCTCCATTTTCATAGCAGCTATAGCCTCTATGTCGGCTAATTGTAAATTTTCGTTTAATGCTACTGGGGTTGTAATCGGTGTACGTTTTGAACTGGCATAAAATGATATTTTTACACCAGACAAAACAAAATCGACATGATCGAAATCCCAAATTTCACGCGCATCAATGCTTCCAATTTTACTCAGCTCTCTTTCTATTTTTACCCAATCGACTTCTGGTTTTTGATTTTTGTTTGTGGCCCAACTCATAAAATCGAGGTCTTCGCTTAGGCGGTTCTGTAATTGCAACGACAAGGCAGTTCCACCAACCAAATAATACGATTTTATACATTCGAGCTTACAAATACTATCAAATATTTTTGAAGTATGAGGTGCTAATCCACTCAATTCCATTTTTTAAGTTGTTTGTTTTCAATCATTTTGAGATAGCGGTATGGGTTTTTAATGTCGAAATACATCCATGCGAGAAACCTATTGAGCCGGGCATAATATTCGCCTTGTATGGCAACCCGTTCTCGCCAAACTTGCTTTACCTTTTTGTAAGGAAATAGGCTGAATAATAGTTTAATGTCATCCAAATCGAGATAAATTAAGGTTTTTTCGATTAAAATATCGTCTGGTATAGAAGTGCTCTTGCTCATATCATACGACCAGAAGCTATTGTTTTTCAATAGTTTGGCTGTTAAAATATCTTGTGGTTTTGGAGCTGGCATATTTGGTTAGATAATTTAAATCTGTTTTCGTTTTTTTTTGTATCGCAAAGATAGCTGATTATTTTGATATATAGAATTAGGGTGAAAAAATGGTTGAATATTATCCTAAAAACAAGTTTTTAAAAGAATTTTCTCTTGTTTTTTGTTTCAAAAAAGTTTATCTTTGTATCGTAAAAACCACTCAAATAGTTATAGGGCAACTAAAATTAAAATTATGGAAACAAAAAATGCAAAAACCACTGATAAATTAAAAGTGGGAAAGACTAAAAATGAAGTTGTTAAGAAAAAAATTTCGAAAGCTATGCGGGCTGCAGAAAAATATAGAGGTAGTGTTGAAATATTAGATATGGAAGCATTGTTTAAACCTGTATATTGATAGGCTCGTAGATATGAGATATTTAATTGATACTAATATATTTATTTTCTTAGCAGAAAATTCAGATAGTTTGAGTAAAGATGTATATACAATTATTGAGGATTACTCAAATTTACTCTATATTAGTGCCGAAAGCGTCAAAGAATTAATTGTATTGGTGCGCAACAATAAAGTGCGTTTTAAGCAGTGGAAAACGCAAGTTCAAATGATTGAAGCCATTGAACATGAATTCGGTATTAAAATTATTCCAATTAAAAAAGAACATCTTCTTATGTATGCACGCCTAACTATAAATGAGGCACAAAACCACCGCGATCCTTCCGACCACTTAATATTATCACAGGCAATTACCGAAGGTATTCCTTTGATAAGTAGCGATCGAAAATTTTTCTTCTACACGGATCAGGGGCTTGACTTTGTGTATAACGAGCGGTAGAAATAGTAATTGAAAACGCATAAAAATTACATAAAAAAAAGGAATAACATTTTTGTTATTCCTTTTTTTTACTTGGAAGAGAAAATAAATGTTGTGCAAGATGTAATAAACTTCAAATTTAGAGTGAGTTTCCTATACCAACAATGAAAACAGACAATATAATTACTGTTATTCCGGTTGCAATTGTCCATTTGGTTTTTGATGATACTCCTTTCCATTCGTGTCGAACAATGCCCCACATATTAGCAGTAAGAATAATGGTCGACATGTGAAGAATCCATGAACTTGCGCCATTGCCAAGTTTGCTCTCGCCCATACCGTAAAAGAAGAATTGCAAAAACCAAGTTGTACCTGCCAAAGCCGAAAATATTACATTTTTGGTAATAGGTGTTTTTTTATCTGTAAAGTTTTTGTAAGATTTGTTTTTTAAACTCAGAATGGTAGTCCAAACAAAGTTGGTGGTAAGTCCACCCCACAAAATAATAATGTAGGTAACATTATTTTGATACAAAAACTCACCTTCTCCCGGATTTAGGGCTTTCCATGCTTCGTTTGCAACGTCAGCCATTGGTTTTCCGGCTTCGATGGCAAAATTGAAAAATGAACTTAAAATTCCCGAAAAAACGGCAATAATTAAACCTTTAACCAAACTAAATTCGGCAACCGAAGCGCTTTGTTGCTCTTTCGATAGTTCACGTTCTTTCATCATGCCCGCTTTACCCGCAATGGCAATTCCTGCCAGACAAACGAGCACACCGAGCAAAACCAATTGTCCACCCGAACTTGCTAACATATCGGTAAAAGAAATTTTACCTTCGGTAGGATTGAATGTGTAATAAATGGAAGGAACTACGGCTCCAAATGTAGCACAAAAGCCTAAAACTACCGAGTTGCCAAGCGACATACCCAAATAGCGAACTCCTAAACCATAAGTCAAACCACCAATTCCCCAAAGCAATCCCATAATAAATGTTACTACCAAAATTTGAGTTGAAGCGGCGGCTATAATCGCACCAAAGTTGGGAATTGTAAGCCAAGCGGCTATTGGCGGCACAATTAGCCATGAAAATAAACCTCCTACAATCCAAAAACTTTCCCAAGCCCAACCTTTTACCTTGTTGTAAGGCATATAAAAACTACCGGAAGCAAAACCTCCGATAGAGTGAAATAATATTCCTAAAAGTGCATTCATATAAATTATCTTTTAGACGTTACTTCATTTTCATATTGTTGAATGTCAGCAATATAATCTTGACCTATGCTTACGCCTTTAGTCATGCAATAATAATCGAAAACGGCATTCCAAGGCATCGATTTTGCTTCTTCCAACAAGGCTAAGCGTTCAAAATTCTGACCTTTAGCTTCGAATTCGCGCAATTTTGCAAGTGGCTCGAGTAAAGCTTGTATGAGTGCTTTTTGAGTAGCACGCACTCCAACAACATAGGCTCCAATGCGATTGATGGAAGCATCGAAATAATCGAGCCCAACATGAACTTTATCTATGGCATTGGCGCGTACAATTTCTTGAGCAATAGCCAAAAGTTCGTCGTTGAGTACCACCACATGGTCGCTATCCCAACGAATGCCGCGCGTAACGTGAAGCATTACTTCGGGTAAATACAATAAAAGCGACGAAATTTTGTCGGAAATTAATTCGGTAGGGTGGAAGTGTCCGGCATCGAGCGTAACAAGGATATTGTTTTTGACACCATAACCCATATAAAATTCGTGCGAGCCAACGGTGTAGCTTTCGGCACCAATTCCAAAGAGTTTGCTTTCGATGCAATCGCGCATTAATTCGTCGTTGGTTTTGTATTCAAAAATTTTATCCAACGAATCTTTTAGATTTTGACGGTATTGCAGGCGGTTTACAGTAACATCTTTCGAGCCATCCGGAATCCAAATATTGTGCATACATTTTGAACCTAACTGACGACCCATTTCTTCGGAAATTTTACGACTGCGAATAACGTGGTCGATCCAGAAATTACGAATTTCGGGGTCGGGGTGTGAAAGAGTGAGGCCATCGGACGACTTATCGTGCGAAAAACAAGAGCAGTTGAAATCGAGTCCATAACCATTTTTCTTGGCCCAATCAATCCAAATCTGAAAATGTTTTGGTTCAATTTGGTTACGGTCGGCAAAACCTTCACTAAAATCGCCATAGATTGCATGAACGTTCACACGATGTTTTCCGGGAATAATACTTAATGCTTTGTCGAGGTCGGCCATTACTTCTGTAATATTGCGCGCTTTACCAGGATAGTTACCTGTTGTTTGAATGCCTCCGGTTAATGTAGCATCAGGTCTTTCGAACCCAACGACGTCGTCGGTTTGCCAGCAATGAAGCGAAATTGGAAGTTTATCTAACTCATTAATAGCTTTTTGAACATCAACGCCCATCTCTGCGTAGCGTTCTTTTGCAATCTCAAACGATTGCTCAATTTGTTGTTTTTTCATTTGTACTAAATTATTTTATGTTATTGTTTTCGTCAGTTTGGATTTTAACAATGCAAAAGTAATTTATATGAAATTGGAGGCGTTATTTAAAATGATATATAGACTGTATTTTTTGATAAATGGATAAAAAAACAAAATAAAGTATTTGTGGGATTTAAAACATGCTTAGAATCATTAGAATTGCTTATCCACATTAATCAAGTTATATACATATTCGTTTTAAAACTTATGAATCCCTATTATAAAGATAAAAATCAATTAAACCATCCCGATAGCTATCGGGGGCACAATAGAAAGAAAAATAACAAGCAAATATTTAATATAGAACACAATCCGAAAAAAAACGGATTCTACGATAGGCAAATACCTATCGGTATATAAATTTAACGAAATTGTACCATCCTATTCAACAAATTATTATTCTATTGTGTCTATTTCTACTTTACCAAATTAAAGATTAAACCACAATAGAAACAATAGATAAATGTTTTCTTTTTATTGGTTAGAGATTTGGTTTAAAATACCGTAAGGTATTTATCTATTGTGTTCTTAAATTTATCTTTTCTATGTTTTCTATTGTTCCTATTGTGGTTAAATATTTCCTAATTTTATTTTAGGAAAGTAGAACTATTGTGGTTTAAATCTTATAGCTTGACCGAAAGGGATAAGCAGTTCATTATAATAACGATTTTGTCTTTTTCTATTGATAAATATTGATGTTAAATATTTATCTTTTCCAAAATGCAGGTGTAAATAAAAGGAACACCGTATACAATTCCAAGCGCCCGGCAAGCATCATAAGCGACAAAAACCATTTGCTAAATTCGGGAATCGTAGAGAAATTGCCTGCAGGCCCCACCAAACCAAGTCCCGGACCTACACCACCGAGGCAGGTAATCATACCACCCACCGACTCTAGAAATCCCATTCCTGAAATTGCTAACACTAAAATACCAAAACCTGCAATTACCAAATAGAGTAATGTAAATGCCAACACGCGTGTTAAAATATCTTCGCGCACAGTATGACCGTTGTAGCGAATAGGAATTATAGCATTGGGATGAATCAGTCGTTTGAATTCATAATAACATGCCTTTCCAGAAATAACAACGCGTATCATTTTTATTCCTCCACTTGTGGAGCCAGCCGAAGCACCTGTTAGCATTACAATGAGTAAAATAACCCACGTTAATGGTTTCCAATTCATATAATCGACAGTGCCAAATCCTGTTGTAGTCATAAGCGACGAAACAGTAAACATAGAGTCGCGCCAAGCTTTTTCAATATTCGAGAAACCAATCTGACTTGAGAAATCAATTTGAGATAATGTTACAATAACAATAAACGAGAATAATACAATTAAAAAATAACGCAATTCTTCGTTTTCTCTGACTTTTTCAAATTTATTTTTAAATCCAAAATAATATAAACTAAAGTTGATACCGGATAAAATCATGAAAATTGAAATAACGTACTGAATATAAGCAGAATCCCAGTATCCAATACTTGCTTGCTTAGTCGAAAAACCACCCGTAGCAATGGTTGCAAACGAATGATTTACAGCGTCGAATAAATTCATGCCACCAAAAAGCAATAATATCGTTTCGGTTGTAGTAAGTATGATATATATTAAAAACAGACGTTTTGCAGTTTCATTAATTTTGGGATGAATTTTATCTTTGGTTGGGCCGGTAGTTTCGGAACCAAAAAGTTGCGTTCCACTCGTACTAAAAACAGGGAGAATTGCCAATGAAATAACGATAATTCCCAATCCGCCAACCCAATGCGTTAGGCTACGCCAAAATAACATGCCGTGGGAGAGTTCTTCAATATTATTCAAAATTGAAGCTCCGGTAGTGGTAAAACCCGAAATTGTTTCGAAAAATGCATCTGAAAACGAAGGAATACTTCCGCTCATCCAGAATGGTAAAAGTCCTATTAATGAGAATATTATCCAGGTAAAAGTAACAATAACCGAACCTTCGCGCTTACCAATGTTAGTGGGTGGATTTTTACCAATTAATAAGGCTGTGCCCGAAAATGCAAAACTTATGAGTGA
>CAMDNO010000218.1 GCA_945902955.1 Porphyromonas cangingivalis | reverse complement strand
TACTGTTTGCCTGCCGGAGTTTTGGTTACTTTTGTAGCAAAGCAGTTTAAATCGGTGTATCCCAAATCGTCGGCAAGAATGAAAATAACATTGGGTTTTTCCTGGGCTATACATGAACCCGATAGCAGTAAACCAGAGAGAAAGATTTTGTTCATATAATTGAATATTATAATGAAAATAAAACAGATAGTTGCTGATTATGGCAACTATCTGTTTTTCAATAATCGCTTTTTATTTTGATATATGTTTACTTAACAATAAATCGCTTAACTGTTTGATTCGATTCAGAGTTTACATAAACAAAATAAATCCCTGCCTTTAAATCTGAAGTTGAAATAGCTGTTTGTTTTTTGTCGGCCATGTCAATATTTTTTAAAATTCTGCCCTGCAAATCAACTATTGTAAGTGCTGTATTTTTGGAACTTGAAATTAAAGATACATGAATCAAATCCCCTTTTGTAACAGGAATGGGGAAAATGTTTAATGTTAACTCAGCAGCGTTGGTGGATACAATTTCTGTAGATATATTTGATGGCATATAAACTAATATTGGATAGCCGTTATTGATTGGACTCCCAAAATCTGCTTTCCATTTGGCAGGATTTTGACTATTGTTGATGGTCGTAACAAATCCTGCGTCTTGTAATTCTGTAGCTGTTTTCACACGGGCTATAGTAGCTGTTAAGTCGTTATAAGCATCACCGGTTAAAGTATAACAATTAACAGGTAAGTTTTTTGCAGTTGTAATTCCAACTATACCTCCAACACCGTTGTTTGTAGGTTGTTTTGAGTTAGTAATAGTTCCAGTGTTGTAGCAATTGCTTATAGCAGCAGTAGTAGAACCAATTATTCCGCCCACAGCAGCTGCATTCGGGTAATTTGTGGATGTGGCTAAAGTTACAGCACCCGTATTAGAGCAATTATTGATAGTAGCACCAGTAGCTATTCCGCCTCCAACAATACCACCCACATACGAGTTGCCTGTAGTTCCGCCTACAACAACATTGACACTTCCAGTGTTAAAACAGCTTTCAACACTAGTGGCAATTCCACAATAGCCCAAAATGCCTGAACATTCGCCATAGTTCGATCCCGATGCTGTATTCAGATATACGCCAGAAATGGCACCAGTGTTATAACAACGTGTAATAGTAGATGCACTTGTAGCTACTGCACCTACAATACCTGCCGACCTACCTGCACCAGTTATAGTACCAGAGTTGTAGCAATCCTGAATGGTACTAGCATTACTCAAACCTACAATACCTCCTATTTGAAAAGCTTTGGTATTTGCACTCTGTGCAGATACAATATCACCCGAAACTGAAGTGGTATTATAGCAATTGCTAATAGTTGAACTGATTGCTGAGCTTACTATTCCTGCAGAATTACTAAGCCCTGATATACTTCCGGTTCCGGTAAGCCCTAAGTTCTTCACAGTAGCACTCGTTACAGTTGTAAATAATGCCATTAAAGTAGTTGTACTGTTAAGAATAATATTCGAAACAGTGTATCCTTTTCCATCGAATACCGCACCTGCAGTAAGCGGGCCAAAACTTTTTGCTCCGGCTAAGTTATTGAAATCTAAATTGTCGCCCAACGCAAATTTCTTAGCACGGTTGGCATCTGTTGGCCCTAAATTAGCAGCATACATCCACTGTTCGGGTGTAGTGATAATTATGGGGTTGGCTTCACTCTCGCCTGCATTAGCAAGCTGCGTTCCAAAATCGGCGGCTGTTGTACCATTCCATACGGTAGCCATAGCTGCAACGCTTAGCAGCACTGATAAAAGAAGTAAATTGAATTTTTTCATTTTCATTTTTTTTAATTAGTAATTAATATTAGTTTTTAATAAATTTTTTGGATGTAATATTATTTCCCGATTTTATGTACATTAGAAAACAACCTTTGGGTAAATCTCCGACCCACACTTTTGTACTAATTTCATTTACTGAAATCACTTTTAGAGATTTTCCAATTAAATCGGTGATTGTAATAGACGATTCATTTAAATTTCCAAGCAACTCTACAGAAATATAATCGTTAACAGGATTTGGATATGTCCGGATATTATTAGCCTGAAAATCATTTAATCCTGTATTGTTTACAATAGTTAACTGAATAGATGTAAACACCTGAGGATCTTGTTTTAAGGTGGCTTTAACATTAATAACACCGGCTCTAAGTGTAGTTACCAATCCGTTAGCATCGACAGATGCCGCTCTGTAATTATCTACCGACCAATCTACTTCTGCAGTTTTATCTGTTACAGCATCTTCAGCAAAAAGTTGAAGAGTACTTCCTATTCCGTCAATTACAGTGAGGTTGTTTTGAGTTCTGATTTTTATAGAAGTTGGTTGCTCAGGGTCAATTATTGTCAATACAAATGTTCCAAACCTACCAGTACCATCTTTAGTTGTAGCTGTTACTAAAACAGTTCCCCATTTTATGGTAGTGAGTAATCCATTATTGTCAATTGAAGCTAAGTCCGGTCGATCTATCGACCAATTTACATTAGCAGCAAAACCAGAATTTTTCCATATTGCTGACATTTGCAACTTCACACCATACCCTGTGATTTTGTCAACATCTCCCTGACTTTTAACATCTATAGCTCCATCCAAAAATATTTTTCTTCCCAAATCGCGTAAGGTATTTGTAAAGCTATTCTCTTTTGTTTCAGGAACAAGATACTGCGGAAATTCGTACCAACTTTCCACATCAATAAATTCGGGTTTATTGCCATCCAGCACCAAAGCATCATAATAGTCCAAACATCCTTTTTTAAAGGATATACTTGCATCATCTTTTGTGTTGTTTACAATAATAATCAGTTTTACATTATGAGCCACGCAATAATCATTGATTGCTTTTACTCGTTGAGCCGAGACTGTTCTTCCGTTCTGATAGTATGAGTAGGGATGATCAATTTCAATATACTTAATCTGTGTGTTTTTCTGGGCTAATTTCGAAAAATAAATATCCATTAAATCATTCAATGACTGCACATTACAGGCATCTGTCCAGTTCCCCGCATTGTGAAGTACAATTTTACCGGCTGCATCTTTCACATCCCAGTTAGGAAGATTAAACAAGGGAATGATATGTAAATACGGGTATTTTTCTTGTACAATTCGTGTGCATTCAGCTTCCGCTTCTATACCCTCTTCTTTGGTTCGAAAAGCTTGAATTTCCGGTTTTGTAGCAACATGACTTCTGAGCAACATTCCATCTACAGTTACGAACTCGAGTTTTCCTCCAAATTTTGCAAAAGTCTCAACATAGTTGGAAATCATATTGGCATAATCCTGTCCTGAAAAATTTCCTCCAATTACCTGCTCTAATGCTAAACGCATTTTATTTTTATTGAGCATGTAAAAAAGTTTAGGAAAATCCTGCGAATAGAAATTATCTGTCGGATCGTCCCGCAAGGTTGCTCCATGAATTTTATAAACCTGAACAAATTCAGCAGCCTCCTGCCAATTATTATTATCGTACAAATGGTCAACTGCATTTTCTGTAAGTATAAATGGCGAAGGCGTCATCCAATATTTAATCGGCATATCTTCGGCAGCAGTTGCACCAGTTGTAAATTGTTTGATAACTGATTTAGTTGTGCCAGCTGGATTTTTTAACTCAATTAAATAATTATAGGTTGTATTAATGGCTAAATCAAAACAACTAAAGTATATGTCGCCCACCGAATAAAGCGTTTGAGTTTTCACAATTGTGTCGCCAGGATTAATCCATAATTTTAATTTTGCATCGCATCTACTACCAGTAAAAGATGTTTTGAAAGATGCTCTATTCCCAAATACTACATTCTCAATAGTTTCTGACAATATAGGTTTTACAGGCGCACAGGCAGAAGTTGTATCCTGAACCGGTATAGAGTAAGTATCTTTATTGGATAATAATATCCAATCGAGCCTGTAAGTAGCTGTGGTCGGTGTATATCCTAATGCAGTTTGGTCGCCCTGAGGAAAATGTAATCGGTTTATATACACTTTACCAGCCCAATTGGCATCAGTGCTCAGGTCGATGGTATAATCATTATGGCCACTTTTCAGCATAAACGATTTACTTTTAAGTACTGTCATATTTCCGGATAAATCCCACACAAATAAAGCTCCGATTCCATTTTCAGGAATATTCCCACCATTTTCTAACGATAACGAGAAATGCAGGTATTTGTATTTATCTGCATCAATGGTATCTTTAGTCGGACCGAATAGCCAACTCGATGTAGCGCCCTGCTTATTTATAAATTCTAAATGGCCCGAATTTACTTTCTCATCTTCCAATAAATGAAGACTTGAAAATGAGCTAGTATGATTAAATTCACCCCAGCCTTGCGAGTTGCAATCAAAAGTCCATGCCTTGGTATAGGTAGAACTTATAGATGTAATTGTAACCGTTTTCTCTGATTTTATAGCGGAGTTTTCGACTGATGTAGCTCTGACTGTAACTGTTCCGGCAGCTTTAGTTACGAGTTGCCCACCTGCACCTATTGTTGCTAATCCGGTACCATTTATAACTTCCCATACTACATTTGTGTTGCTTGCATTGGCTGGTAAAAATGAATACGAGAATTGCAATGATTCATTTAAATTTACGTCGTATTTGGGTGCTGATATATCAATGGAAGTCAATGGGATATTAGCATCAACAACAGATGTAAACTTAACATAATCATAAGCCATAGTGCCTCCTATGGCACTCACAAAAGTACCAAATCGCAATCTGTTTATTTTCCAAGCGGTTGAATATCCACTAATTGCTGTAGCTAAATTGATGGTATATTTTTTATAAACTGAACTATTTGGTGTTATTTGGTAATTAGCAATGGTTTTGGTTGTTTCGGCTAAATACCCACCCGCTCCATCGGGAATTAAAACCCAAAATACAATATTCACATAAGTTGCAGGTGTTTCATTTTTTAGATTAAAAACGAAATAATTCATATTCGTTGCAAGCATATTAAGTCCGGTGATGCCTTCGGTAACTTGTAGTGTATTGCTTGTTGGCGTAACAACAAGACTTCCGTTGGACTGCGAAACAGTGCAATTCGCCAAGTTCCAATTCCCCCAATTTTCGACTCCTGTATCGAAGTTCCATGTTTGAGCATTCAGTGTGCAAACATTTGCAAGCACAATAAACAAAGTAACTAATAGCGTTTTAATTTTCGATTCTTTCATTGTAGTGTATTTTATTTCAATCATTTTATTTTTAAAGTGTTATTTTTTGAGATGTGAATTGAAGAACTTCTCGTCGTCCGCATTTCGCTTGCGTGGTAGCGGTGGCGGTGGCAATGATTTATTCCAGCTGATAAGTTTTTTCTCTAATTTCTTGGCCATTTTTGGTTGTTGAGTAATCAGGTTTTTCAATTCGCCTTCAGGTGTAGTAATGTCAAAAAGGTATTTATCTTCAGGTCCAACAAGTATAAGTTTGTATGGATATTTCAAAATAGCTGCCTGTGAGCGCCATCTCCAATATAAAACATCGTGAATATTTTTGTTGTTCTTCGTTTGCAAAAATGGTAGTAAGTTTACGCCATCTATGTTTTTCTGATTTTTTAATCCTGCTAACGATACAGCCGTTGCAGCAACATCCAAGCTCGAAACTACTCTGTTTTCCACTTTTCCGGCAGGCAAGGTTCCTGTCCACACCGCTAAAAAGGGAGTACGCATGCCGGCGTCGGTCAACATTCCTTTTTCGCCGATAAGTGGCAAATTTATTGAACCATCCCAAGCTCCTTTACGCAAAGGTGCACCATTATCGCCAATAAAAAAAATGAGCGTATTTTTGTCTAATCCTTCAGCACGTAAAGTTTCACGCAATTTGCCGATACCTTCATCCATTGCAGCAATCATAGCCAACGCTTGCCTTCGTTCCAACGGCAAATTAGCTGGTGTTTGCGAAAACCAGGGTTCTGGTGATTCTAATGGTACATGTGGAGCGAAAAATGCTAAATAGAGGAAAAATGGATTTTTCGTATGTCGTTTTACAAATTGTGAAGCTGCATCGGCCTGCCAAACACATCGAAAACGCGGGTCATTCACTTTCTGTTCTCCTCCGGAAAATTTATTCCCCTGTAAATCGTGCATACCAACGTAGGAATTCATTTGTCCGTTATAATATTCATCAAAACCATGGTCTTTGGGTAAAGAACTATAAGGTTGATTATACACTTTTCCAGCTAACATTGCTTTTCGTTCAGAATCAGGATTATCCAAATGCCATTTCCCCACCTGACACGACACATAACCTGCCTCTTTCAATCGTTCGGGAATGGTCAACTCTTCGAGTGGCAAAGCTCGTCCACAACTATTATCTTCCATGTTGAAGCGCGACTGATAGCGACCTGTAATTAGTCCTGCACGTGATGGAACAGACTGTGGTGCAGTAGTATAACCATGTGTAAAACGAACACCATCAGCTGCCATTTTATCTAAGTTTGGTGTGCGAATATCGCTATTCACGCCTTGTGCTCCAAGGTCGGCCCAACCATGATCGTCGGTGTA
>CAMDNO010000217.1 GCA_945902955.1 Porphyromonas cangingivalis | reverse complement strand
AAAGTGGTGGAATCTGACCACTTTAAAATGCAAGCTGGTTTGGCAAGTTTCGTACTAAGTGCTTCTGAATGGATTGAAAAAACCAGTGCTATTGGAATAATTGTAAAAAAGGGTAAATATGGGGGCACGTATTGAGCGATTACAGAAACTAAACCAAATTGCCATTCAGCAAATGAAGGTATTACACGAAGTGGAAAACAGAAAACTATTAAAGTAAAAGTGCAAAGTTATAAATAGAATAAGGGAACAATCAGTATTAGTTAAAAAAATCGAACAAATAACAGACATGAAACATTCGAGCGAAATACTTCTTTACCAAACCACTGATGGCGAAACAAAAATTGATGTTCGGCTGGAAGATGAAACGGTGTGGTTGAATCAAAACCAGTTACAAGAGTTGTTTCAGACAGATAGAACTTCAATTGTAAAGCATATTCGTAATATTTACGATTCAGGTGAGTTGTCAGAACAGGCAACTTGTGCAAAAATTGCACAAGTTCAACAAGAGGGTAATCGAACAGTCAACCGAAACATTACGTATTACAATCTTGACTTAATAATTTCGGTAGGTTATCGGGTTCAAAGTCATGTTGCCACCCATTTTCGTATTTGGGCTACCAAGCGGCTTAGGGAGTATATTGTAAAAGGTTTTGCATTGGATGATGAGCGCATGAAAGCAGCAGGAATGATTCGGTATTTCGATGAACTCACAGAACGGATTCGGGATATTCGAAGTTCGGAACGGATTTTTTATCAAAAAGTAAAAGACATTTTCAGCCTAAGTATCGATTACGATTCGAAAACAACACAAGCGAAGGATTTTTTTGCAACCGTTCAAAACAAACTGCATTGGGCAATACATCAGCATACTGCTGCCGAGCTTATTGCAAGTAGAGTTAACTCAGGTTCAAAAAATATGGGATTAACCACTTGGGCTGGCGAAAAAATAAGAAAAACCGATGTTGGAATTGCTAAAAACTACCTGAACGAAGCAGAATTGAGTCAGTTAAATTTATTGGTAGAGCAATTTTTGGCTTTTGCCGAAAACCAAGCCCGACAGAAAAAAGTAATGTACATGAGCGATTGGGTAAAAAAACTCAATGATATACTTACAATTAACGAAAACGAGATTTTGGAACATGCCGGAAAAATCTCACACGAAATGGCGCTTCAAATAGCTGAAACAGCTTACGAGCAGTATAATACCGAACGAATTAAAGCGGAAGATTTAATAGCACTAAGATTACTTGATGAGGATTTAAAAGAGCTTGGTATTTAGAAGATTAGCCAACTATACTCATCTGGGCGTTGGCTCCGCCTACGTCCAACGAAAAGGAAGTCTCCTGGCTTCCATATTAAATGATTAGATTTGAATAGCATAAGGATCATACTATTTTAGTTAAACAAGAAAAAATAGAATAAATAGCAGACATGAATCATTCGAGCTAATTCCGGCTTGGAAACGAGTTAAAGTTGGAAAATTAACGATTAGAAAAAACGATAACGGAGCTACAAAGTAAAGTAGAAGGATTGATTGAAGATTGTGTGCCGTTTAGATTTGACTGTGCTCTGTGTGGTTTAGAACTCCGCTCCCCGTAGCATATAATCGAGCTCTGAGCTGGGCGTTGGCTCCGCTTGGTTAGACAGTTGAAGTGCATTTTGAAAGAAAAAAAACAATGCACTGTGGAGATTTGAATGAAAAATCTTGGTAACTTTGTTTTTTAAATAACGATGTTTAAATCATATTCAAAAATAAAATTCATGGAAATTGAAAAATCAAGTACTTTTTTGATAAAGGATTTAGTTTCATTAATTGAGAATGGCAAAAGTCAACTGGCTTATGCCGCCAATGCAACAATGACTATAACTTATTGGAATATTGGAAAAGAATAAACAATGAAATTATTGATAATCAACGCGCAGAATACGGAAAACAAATTGTCGTATCGGTGATACGACAATTGACTTGGACTCCGCTCCCCGTAGCATGGAAGCGAGCGCTGAGCTAGGCGTTGGCTCCGCCTACGTCCTGCTAAAAGCCGGCCTCACCGCAAAGCGGCATGTAAACACTGGCTGGTATAATAGAATTAGAAAATGTATTTAACATAAATGATAACAACGGATTAGTTTTATTAATTGGCGAAACAGGTTTGACCACTTCAAACCTATCGAATTCGAGGGGTTTGGAGTATAGTAGAAAAAGCTACAATAAAAAGAGGCAAACATTAATTAGGGCGAATTCGCCATATATAGAAATGAAAATATTTTAAAATTAGAAATTCAAATGGCAAAAATCAAAGTAGATAATGCAGAAATAACGATTATAACGTTCGAAGAAAGAGATTATATCTCACTTACCGATATGGCGAATGCTAAGGAGAGTGAAAGTCGAGCAGCAGATATTATCAAAAACTGGCTTAGGACAAGGTATGCGATTGAATATATGAGTGTGTGGGAGCAAATTAACAATCCAAGTTTTAAAGTGGTGGAATCTGACCACTTTAAAATGCAAGCTGGTTTGGCAAGTTTCGTACTAAGTGCTTCTGAATGGATTGAAAAAACCAGTGCTATTGGAATAATTGTAAAAAAGGGTAAATATGGGGGCACAAACTGAGCGATTACAGAAACTGAACCAAATTGCCATTCAGCAAATGAAGGTATTACACGAAGTGGAAAACAGAAAACTATTAAAGTAAAAGAGCAAAGTTATAAATAGCATAAGGGAACTCCTTAGTCCCGAAGAAGTATTGATAGAGGGAAATTTGCAAAACTTTTTGCTGTTGTAATATCAAACCGAACTTGGAATGAATCTCTATGAATAGATTGTAAAAACGCCCCTGAAACAATTTGTTTGAGGGGCGTTTTAGCATTATTAAATTCGATGTTTAATCAATTAATCGTTATACCGAATAATAGTTTGAGCTCTGTCGGGTCCTACCGAAACAATTTTTATAGGTACTTGTAATTCCTCTTCGAGAAAATTGAGGTAGGTGTTGAATTCTTCCGGAAATTCATCTTCCGATTGCATGTTGGTCATGTCGGTATTCCAACCAGCCATTTCCACATATACAGGTTCAGCGCCATCAGTGAGGTCGAATGGGAATTGCTCGGTTTCTACGCCATTTATTTTATAGGCAACACAAGCATTTATTGTATCAAATCCGTCCATTACGTCGCTTTTCATCATAATGAGTTGCGTAACTCCGTTTATCATTACAGCGTATTTGAGAGCTACAAGGTCAATCCAACCACAACGGCGTGGACGACCGGTAACAGAACCGAACTCAAAGCCTATACGACGCATACTATCGCCCGTTTCGTCGAACAATTCTGTTGGGAATGGCCCACTGCCTACACGCGTGCAGTAAGCTTTAAAAATGCCGTACACTTCGCCAATACTGCGAGGCGCAACCCCTAAACCAGTACAAGCTCCTGCGCAAATTGTATTAGAAGAAGTTACAAACGGATACGAACCAAAATCAATATCGAGCATAGTACCCTGAGCACCTTCGGCTAATACTTTTTTTCCGTTTTTCAATGCGTCGTTTACAAAGTGTTCGCTGTCAATTAATTCGAAGCGTTTAATACATTCAATGCCTTTGAACCAAGCATCTTCTAATTCTTCCAATTCGTACGCGAAATTGTGTTGTTCCAGAATTTTTTTGTGACGGTCGGTGGCAATTTTATATTTTTCGTCGAAATTACTTAGAATGTCGCCAACACGAAGTCCGTTACGACTTACTTTGTCGGTGTAAGTTGGCCCGATGCCTTTTCCGGTAGTGCCAATTTTTTCAACCCCTTTAGCCGCCTCATAACAAGCATCCAACAAGCGGTGAGTAGGTAAAATAAGATGTGCTTTTTTTGATATTTTTAAGCGCTCGGTAAGTGGGTGTCCCGATGTTTCGAGTGCATCAACTTCGGCTTTAAAAAGTGCCGGATCGAGAACTACGCCATTTCCAATTACATTTATTTTATTTCCCTGAAAAATTCCGGAGGGGATAGAGCGAAGCACAAATTTTTTACCTTCAAATTCCAATGTGTGTCCAGCGTTTGGCCCACCCTGAAAACGGGTAACTAAGTCATAACCCGGAGTTAATACATCTACTACTTTTCCTTTGCCTTCGTCGCCCCACTGGAGGCCCAATAATACGTCTGCTTTCATCTGTTTATAATTGTTTTTGTCTGTCAGATGTAACTCACAAAACAAAATTTAATCATTACCCTGTGGGTCAAAATAGATTAAATTTTGTCATGTTCGTTTCATTTGTTATATTGTTGTTTTACCTAATTTTACTTTTTTTAGGCGGGGCGCACCCCGTCTCTACGTTGTTTTTTTACCGGTTTGCATTTATTGCAAATGCCATACAAATAAAGTGAATAATGTGTTGTCTCGAATGTCGCAAAAGCCTTGGATTTAAGCATTATACGAATTTTTTTGTCTGTAAATTCTTTTACAGCTCCACATTTTGAGCATATTAAATGATGATGCGTTTGTTTACCAAAAGTTTTTTCAAATTTTGCTGTTTGCCCTGCAAATGGATGTTTTACAATTAAACTGCAATCGAGTAAAATTTCAATTGTATTATAAACCGTTGCCAAACTTACACGGTATTCATCCTGCATATCTTGACAAAGAGTTTCGGCATCGAAATGGATTTCGCTTTGATATATTTTTTCGAGTATTGCGTACCTTTCTGGGGTTTTACGCATTTTCTTTTTCTCAAGATATGCAGTGAAAATATCTTTTACTGCTTCGTACGAAAAATCATCTTTTACCATTTAAATATTTTTATTGCCAACGGCTTGCAAAAATACAAATTTTCGGGCTATTTTCCTTATAAATTTAGTAAAAAATCCAACTCTTGTTTCACTTCGTTAGCAATCACTCGTTGAGAGTGTATTTTACTCTCGCTAAATTTAGCTATAATATTAGCTATTTTAATTGCGTTATCCCGATTTGTTCTACAAAGTCTACCCAAGCAAATTCCTGCCGATTTGTAAATGTTGTAATTTTCAGTATCAGAATATTGAACTGATTTTTCGATAATTTGTTGAATTTGAAGCTCTGATAATTGGCTGTATATTCTTGATGCCAACATAAAACCAGAGATTTGGCAATTCTCGTTTTCGGAATTTATTAAATCGACACATAAATCGCAGGCATATTCGGTTTTACTCAATAGGTATAAACACAAGACATCAATAATTTCTTTTTGTGGAGCAGATTTTATTCGTTCAATAGCCATTGTTGCTGTAAAGTTTTCGATAGGCTGCAAAAATACTGAAAGAATTAATGTTTCGCGCCAAGCTTCTAACCAAAGCCGTTGTGCCAACTCTTTCGAAGGTGCTATTGTTAATGCCATTTTGCGCAAATCGGTCAGTTCAACTCCATAATTTTGTTTATAGACAATCCCTTTTTCACGCATCGAATCGGCTACAACTCCATTCATCGATAGCTTAATATTCTGCAATATTTCATTTACCTGAACTTCAATTTGCTCATTTATCCTGTAAAATTTCATCTTTATGTTGTTTTAGTGGCTCATTATCTGTGTGTTGTAAAAACTATTTGTTTTTTGCCTTAAACTATTGCACAAAACCAAATGCTGTTGTATCTTTGCACACCTAAATATGGTGGTTATAGCTCAGTCGGTTAGAGCGTCGGATTGTGGTTCCGAAGGTCGCGGGTTCGAGCCCCGTTTTCCACCCATTACTCAAAAAAAAGAAGTACTTTTAAGTGCTTCTTTTTTTTATTGCAAAGATACAAAAGAAAATTGCTTACAGAATACAATCTTTTTTTTATTTATTGCTTATCCACATTAATCAAGTAATATACATATTCGTTTTAAAACTTTTGAATCCCTATTACCAAGGTAAAAATCAAATAAACCATCCCGATAGCTATCGGGGGCACAATAGAAAGAAAATTAACATGCAAGTGTATACTATAGAACACAATAGCAAATACCTATCGGTATTTAAATTTAATAAAATTGTACCATTTAATCAACAAATCAGTATTCTAATGTGTCTATTGTGGTTTACATCTTATAGCTTGACCGAAAGAGATAAGCAGTTTTTATTTTTTAAAAAAGGTTTCTAACATTTTTGTGCGGTATTCAAATATCGAATTCACTTTCTTATCAACAAATAATATTGAAGCAATATCCCCAAAAATCCATTTACCAACATCATAATGTAATATATCTGTCATTAATACGCCGCCCGATACTTCTTTAAAATGATGCTCGTGATGCCACATTTTGTAGGGCCCTTGTCGCTGTTCATCAACAAAATACTCCTTTTCTTTTATGTGAGTAATCTCAGTACACCAATTAATGGGTATATTAAGCATGGGTTTCAAACGATAATTTATCAACATTCCCGCATACATTTTTTCGGGTAATTCCGATACAATTTCAAAAACCATATCGCTGGGAGTAATCTCGTTAAGATTTTTGGGTGTTGCAAAAAAATGCCAAGCTTCATCGAGTGTAATTGGCAAAAATTGTTCTTGCTTTAGTCTTTTCA
>CAMDNO010000216.1 GCA_945902955.1 Porphyromonas cangingivalis | reverse complement strand
GTAAAAGCCAAAGATATTGCCGATGAATTAGGTTTGAGCATTTCAACAGTTTTTACTTATCGCCTTCGAATTTTCGAAAAACTCAATGTGAAAAATAATGTGGAATTAACGCACTATGCTATTGAGAAAAAACTTGTTAATTAATTGAGACTTTAGAGTTTTTAAGTGAAGTGAAAAAATTAGGATTTGAGACTTTTTTTTGAAAAAGAATTGTAATTAAAAACTAAAAAAATATATTGGTCAGGTAATTTAATTTATCTGACCAAATTTTTGTTAAACAGAATGGTTAATTCAATTTGAAAAATGACAATATTAAATATTGAAACTTCAACCAATGTGTGCTCCGTAGCACTAAGTATCAATGGATTGTGCGTTTTTACACGTACTAATACCGAAGGTATGAATCATGCTACATTGTTGAGTCCGTTTATCGAAGAAGCTTTCCAATTCTTAACCCCCGAAAAGCCCGACGCCATTGCTGTAAGTGGTGGCCCAGGCTCCTACACAGGCCTGCGAATTGGTGTTTCTACGGCAAAAGGTTTGTGTTATGGGTTAGAAGTGCCACTCATTGCTGTGGATACTCTCGAAATAATGAGCATAATGGCAAATAAATTGATTATTAATCGCCCCGAAAACAGCTTATTATGCGCTATGATTGATGCTCGACGAATGGAGGTTTATTCGGCCTTTTATAATCTAAATGGAGAACTTATACGAAATGTATCGGCTGATATTATCGACGAAAATTCATACCGAGATTTACTTGATACTAATATCATTTTCTTTTTTGGAAATGGTGCACCAAAATGTAAAACTGTTTTGACACATTCTAATGCCGTTTTTGTTGACAATATAGTGCCATTAGCCGAAAATATGATTCCTTTGGCAGAGAAAGAATTCGAAGATCAGTATTTTGCCGATGTTGCTTATTATGAACCTTTTTATTTAAAAGAATTTTATACAACAGCAATTCCAAAATCCGTAAAATAATTTCGAATTGCAATTTCAGAATAGAAAAATCTACACAATGCTCAAAAAAGTTAAATCCTATATTTTCGATAATAATTTGCTTATATCGGGGGCAAAAGTAATTGTGGGTACGAGTGGCGGAGCCGACTCTATAGCTTTGTTGCATATACTGAAACAACTTGGTTATGAGTGCATTGTGGCTCATTGTAATTTTCATTTGCGTGCTCAAGAGTCTGATAGAGACGAACTATTTGTGCAAGACATTGCTTCGAAATTGAAATTAAAATTCCATAAAGTTGATTTTGATACGGTTGAAAATGCAGCAACAAATAAAATATCAATCGAAATGGCTGCGCGCAATTTACGTTACAATTGGTTTGAAGCGTTGCGAATTGAACTTTCCGCCGATGCCATTGCCGTAGCGCATCATGCCGACGATAATGTGGAAACAGTGCTGATGAATCTTACACGCGGTACTGGTTTACGTGGTATGACAGGAATTCCAGTTCGAAATAAATCGGTTGTTCGGCCCCTACTTTGCTGCTCACGCGAAGAGATTATTAAATATTTACAAAACAATGATTTATATTTTGTTACCGACTCTACAAATCTAAAAAACGACTATGTGCGGAACCGTTTTCGAAACCAAGTAATTCCACTTCTCGAAAGTATTAATCCTTCATTTCGGCAAACTATAACCGAAACTATTGGCCGCTTCGAGGATATTGAAACAATTTACAACGAACATTTAGCTTTAGTAATAAAGAACTTGTGTGTTATTGAAAATGAAAGTACTATAATAGATACAACTATAATAAAAACAAAAAAATACGCCAAAACAATTTTACATGAGATACTTTCTCCTTGCAATTTTCATATCGATACCATTTCGAACGTGTTGAATGGGTTGGGAAATGCACCCGGAGCACTATTTTATTCACCCACGCATCAATTGTTGTGCGACCGCAATCAATTAATTTTATCAAAACGAATAGAGAGAGAATTGAATTCATATACTATCTATACACCTGAAATTGAAATTCAATTGCCAGTTCAATTGAAAATATCAGTGCGTAAATTCGATGGAAGTATTAATAAATCAGCTCAATACGCCACTTTTGATTCATCTAAACTAAAATTTCCTTTGGTATTACGCCAATGGCAACAAGCAGATAGTTTTGTACCTTTTGGCATGAAATCGCATAAAAAAGTAAGTGATTTTTTTATTGATGCCAAAATTAATCGTTTCGAAAAAGAAAATACATGGCTTCTTGTTTCGGAAAATAAAATTGCCTGGATAATAGGATATCGCACCGACAATAGGTTTGCAGTAGATAATAACACTACAGAAATTGTTGAAATTCAGCTAATAAACTAAAATTTCATTAATATTTTCAGCTTTTTTAATCTCTGATAGTTGTAAGTTAAATATTTAGTATTACATTTGCATTGATTTCTCAAACACAAGAGCTTCCTTCTTTTGTATCTTAAAATAATCAACAATTAATTATTTATTCAAAAAAACGTTATCTCCCTACAAACAGGAAGAATTCCGTCAAAACGTTTATTTACTATCACTTTATGACTAACTACAACATTTTGCAACTCAATGCGAAAGAACTGTCCGCCCTGAAGGACATCGCCACCGAACTTGGCTTAAAAGTATCTAATTCGGTAAAAAAGGAAAATTTAATTTATGATATTCTCGACCGTCAGGCGGAAGTAAATTCACAACGAAAAACAACGATTGAAAAACCGGATGTCGACAACAAAAAACGCATGTTAGTTCAGATTTCCAAAAAAGGAGCTGAACCTAAAAGCGAACCAAACATGAACGAAAAAAAGGAAAAAAAATCGGAGCCGAAAGTTGTAAAAGCAGCCACCGAAATTATTCAGGAAAAATCTACTGCTGCAAAGCCAGTTGAAAAAGTAACTGAAAACAAGGCCAAAGCAAAGAAAACGAAAAAACCACCTGTGAAAGCCGTAAAAGCTGAGGCAGTGGTCGAAATCGCAGAAGAACTTGCAGAAGTAAAATCGGATATTGCCAGCGAAAATGCAGTAACAGAAGTAATGACGGAAGTAAATGCTGCCGAAAAACCATCTCAAAAAAAATTGCGTGAACGTATAATTAAAAAGCCAATTCTTGCTTCTGAAATTGCTAAACAAGAACAAGTGCCTTTAGCTGAAATATCCAACCCCATCGAAAACATTGCCCAGAACGAAAATGACAATCTGGATGCAAATGATAATAGTGAAAATGCTGCAAATAGCGAAAATACCCAAAACGCTGAAAATTCGCCTGTAATGGAAACTACGGAAGTGCAGCAAGCCCCACAGCCAAACGATCCGCAGCAAAACAAAAACCGACCTCACGACAATAACCGCCAGAAATTTAATAACCCTCGCTACGAGAAGCAATTCGATTTCGATGGTATATTGGAAGGTACGGGTACATTGGAAATGATGCAGGATGGTTACGGTTTTCTTCGTTCGGCCGATTATAATTATTTAGCTTCGCCCGATGATATTTATGTATCACAATCGCAAATCAAGCTTTTCGGACTTAAAACCGGCGATACGGTAAACGGAGCAATTCGTCCACCCAAAGAAGGTGAAAAATATTTCCCGCTTATTAAAGTAAACAAAATTAATGGTCGCTCACCCGAGTATGTACGCGACCGTGTGCCTTTTGAACACCTCACTCCGCTTTTCCCCGATACAAAATTTAATTTGTGCAGTGGGCGCAACGATACACTTTCGGCTCGTATGGTCGATTTGTTTTCGCCAATCGGTAAAGGTCAACGTGGATTGATTGTGGCGCAACCCAAAACTGGTAAAACGGTATTACTGAAAGATATAGCCAATGCAATTGCCGCCAATCACCCTGAAGTATATATGATTGTGCTTCTGATTGACGAACGCCCGGAGGAAGTTACAGACATGGCTCGTAGCGTACGTGCCGAAGTTGTTTCGTCTACTTTCGATGAACCAGCCGAACGTCACGTAAAAGTGGCAAGTATGGTACACGAAAAAGCAAAACGCATGGTAGAATGTGGTCAGGATGTTGTGATTCTGCTCGATTCGATTACTCGTTTGGCTCGTGCTTACAATACAGTTTCGCCAGCTTCGGGTAAAATTCTTTCGGGTGGTGTGGATGCCAATGCATTGCACAAACCAAAACGCTTTTTTGGAGCTGCCCGTAATATCGAAAATGGAGGTAGCCTTACAATTATTGCTACAGCATTAACCGAAACAGGTTCGAAAATGGACGAAGTAATTTTCGAAGAATTTAAAGGAACCGGTAATATGGAGTTACAACTCGACCGCAAATTGTCGAACAAACGTATTTTCCCAGCTGTGGATATCACCGCTTCGAGTACGCGCCGCGATGATTTATTGCTCGACCAAGATACGCTTAATCGCATGTGGATTGTTCGTCGCCATTTGTCGGATATGAATTCGATTGAAGCAATGGAATTGATTAAAGACCGCATGGAACGAACCAAAAATAACGATGAGTTTTTACTCACTATGAATAGCTAATTTCACAAACAAAAACAATAAATATTTTAAAATGAGACTATTAGAAGGAAAAGTTGCCATTGTAACGGGTGCTGCCCGTGGTATTGGAAAAGCAATTGCTTTGAAACTCGCATCTGAAGGTGCAAATATAGCATTCACCGATTTGAACATCGATGAAAATGCATTAAACACACAAAATGAATTAGAAGCTTTGGGCGTAAAAGCAAAAGGATATGCGTCGAACGCTGCTAACTTTGACGAAACACATGCCGTAGTGGATGAAATTGTTAAAGAATTTGGTCGTGTGGATATTCTTGTAAACAATGCTGGTATAACCAAAGACGGTTTAATGATGCGTATGAGCGAGCAACAATGGGATATGGTTATCAATGTGAATTTGAAATCTGCATTTAACTTTATACATGCTTGTACACCAGTAATGATGAAACAAAGATCGGGTAGTATTATCAATATGAGCTCGGTAGTTGGTGTTTCGGGCAATGCCGGACAAGCAAATTACTCGGCTTCGAAAGCAGGTATGATTGGGTTGGCAAAATCGGTGGCTAAAGAGTTTGGCTCACGCGGTATTCGTGCCAATGCTATTGCTCCGGGCTTTATCGAAACTGAAATGACTCACGCGCTTAACGATGAGCAACGTGCTAAATGGAACGAATTAATTCCGTTGCGCCGTGGTGGAAAACCCGAAGAAGTTGCTAAAGTAACGCTATTTTTAGCTTCCGATTTGTCGAGCTATGTTAGTGGTCAAGTAATTAATGTTTGCGGTGGAATGAATACCTAATAAATTCATTTTCAAGAAATAAAAAAACGCATTGCAACTTCGGTTACAATGCGTTTTTTGTTATTAGAATTCTGATGAGAAATGGAATCGGATATTTTTAAAATCGTTTTGTGCCATTTGTAGAACGTAACCCGAATCGGCCAAAAACACATCACGACCTTCTTTGTCAACTGCCATGTATTGTGCTTTTCGCTTTTTGAAGTTATCTAACTCAACTGCATCATCGCTTTCAATCCAACAAGCTTTATAGAGCGAAATTGGTTCCCAACGACACTGTGCACCATATTCGTGCAACAAGCGGTATTGAATTACTTCGAACTGCAACTGACCGACAGTACCAATAATTTTACGGTTATTATACTGATTGTGAAATAACTGCGCTACACCTTCGTCCATCAACTGATTTATACCTTTGTCCAACTGTTTGGTTTTCATTGGGTCGGCATTTTCGATATATTTAAACATTTCGGGCGAAAAACTCGGGATTCCTTTAAAATGTAAGTTTTCACCACCTGTGAGTGTATCACCAATTTTAAAAGTTCCTGTGTCGGGTAAACCTACAATATCACCGGCATAAGCCTCATCCACCGTTTCCTTTTTTTGTGCCATAAAAGCGGTTGGCGACGAAAAACGCATCATTTTATTATGTCGTATGTGCTTGTAGTTCACATTTCGTTCAAATTTTCCGGAGCAAATTTTTACAAAAGCTATACAACTTCGGTGGTTCGGGTCCATGTTGGCATGAATTTTAAACACAAAGCCCGAAAAAGCTTCTTCGTAGGGATTTACTTCGCGTTCTTGAGACATAATTGGACGTGGCGATGGAGCAATTTCAACAAAACAATCCAGCAACTCCTTCACTCCAAAGGTATTCAGTGCACTACCAAAGAAAACGGGTGCAAGCTGTCCTGCCAAGTATTTTTCGGTATCAAATTCGTCGTACACGCCATGAATCAACTCCATATCTTCGCGTAATTTGGCTGCATCGCGTTCGCCAACCAATTCGTCCAACTCAGGGCTATCTACTTCAACCTTGATCGATTCGCTGATCGTTTGTTTGTTTGGTGTATAAAGTTCGAGGTTATCTTTGTAAATATTATACACACCTTTAAAAGCAAATCCCTGATTGATAGGCCAACTCAACGGACGAACATTAATTCCCAGTTCTGCTTCGAGTTCGTCAAGCAGGTCGAAAGCATCTTTTCCTTCGCGGTCCATTTTGTTTACAAAAATCATAACCGGTGTGTTACGCATACGGCAAACGCTCATCAGTTTACGCGTTTGAGCCTCTACCCCTTTGGCAGTGTCCACCACAATAATTACACTATCAACTGCCG
>CAMDNO010000215.1 GCA_945902955.1 Porphyromonas cangingivalis | reverse complement strand
ATTCCGAAAATAACCCAATGAATCGTATCCAGATTTAAAGCATTATTCAACTCCGTGTTTTCATCGTTGAAAGCCGTAAACAGAATAAAAAAGAAAAAAACGCCCGAAAATCCTTCGATATTGGCAACTAACCAACACTTAATTGTTTTACTCATAATCTTTGAAATTTAAATTGTTACTATTAATTTTTTGTGCAAAGAAAAAGGATAGTTATGCCAAATCAAAGCATAAGTAATTGATATGAAAATAATTAGATATTTTCGTGTAGAATCAAGAAAAAATTAATACATTTGCATCTCAACGATTTCAAATACTTGCAAAAATCCTTAAACTTAAAAAAAACAGAAGATATACTTAAACACTAAAAACCAACATGACAGTACAATCAAAACTATTATTTATTCTGATAGGAGACGACAAAACAGGTAAAACTAATCTTCAGAAATATTTAATCAAAGAACTTTGCAATCAATCTTACGACAAACTGCCGGTAAATGTGAGATTTAACATTACACATCCCGAAATAAAAAAGAAATTCAGAAATATTTCTTTTGGAAACAGAAGCTATCAGGAAAAACGAAGTGATTATGGCAGTGTGGATAATTACTTTGAGCAGCATTTTAAAGCTGCCGATATTTGTATTGTATCATCGCATCTTGTCGAAAGTGATATTGAACAAATGATATTGAATGGCAAAAAACGGTATTACAATGTAATTGGAGTATTTTTTTCAAATTCAATTAAATCTAACTCCGCTTTAAATTCGCAGATTTCGCTTTTAAATTGGAATGAAAGGCTCTATATTGAAAATCCAACAATTGAAAATCACGAAGAAGATTTAATCAAAGCACAATTGAAGTCAATTGCATCCAATTTTGTGCATTCGCTTATTAACAAAACGAACGCATTATAAAAAGCGTTCGTTTACTTCTCAAATAGAAACCTGAAATAACTTTCGGGTGAGTTTAGAAATGATTTGGTGAGTTTGTAGGGTTCGGTATCTTCGTACTGTATGGGCGTAATTGCGTCGTCGTCGAACGAATATATGGTTGCACCGGGATAACTGAGTAAAATGGGCGAATGTGTGGCAATAATCAATTGCGCTTCGCCCGAAGTTTCGAGTTCGTGAATAATGGATAAAAAAGCCAATTGCTTTTGGGGTGATAACGCAGCTTCCGGCTCATCGAGCAAATAAATACCTTGTTCGAAGCGGTGTGTAAACAACAAAAAAAAGCTTCACCATGCGACTGTTGATGCAGCGACCGACCACCATAAGCGCGAAAAATATCAGGGCCAAACTCTTCTGCCATTTCGTCGATATAGCTTGCAAAATTGAAAAAACTCTCCGCTCGCATAAAAAATCCGGTAGTAACCTTTGGCGACCAGCTAAGTTTCAGAAAACGAACTAATTCCGATTCTGTTTCACGATAATTATATCGATTGTTCCGATTACCTCCCGAAAGGTTAAACTCACATTTACCGGCAATAGCCTCCAACAAGGTAGATTTACCCGAGCCATTTTCGCCCACAAAAAAAGTTACATTTGTCCGAAAATCCAGATTTACTCCACCCGCAAAAACGGGTAGCGTAAATGGAAATTCGTCCGGAAAATTAGTGGGAAGGGTGAATATTTTGTGGAGGAAAGGCATGGGGTTGCTTAAATTTTAAAACAATTACTAATCCTTTGTCAAAAAATCAGTTATATAGTCATCTTCTTCTTCTTCACCCTTATAAAAAATAATACTCAAAAATTCATCTTCATCATGTTCTTCAAGAAATAAATCCCAGAGTTCTTTTTCATCGTCTATATCTTCGAAAGTATCAATATTATTTTCAACATAATCGGCAAATCGTTCAAGTTGAAATGAACTTTCTTCATTGATTCTCATCATATTATCGGACTTTTTGCGATATTCTACGATGATTTCTTTTAATTCTTCTGTTGTCATAATGTGTTAGATTAATTTTGATTTATTTAATTCGCTTTTTATCTCTTCATATCCATCTGTTGGAAATGATTCAATTAAGATATCTATCATTTCATTCCCGTGGGCTTTGACCTTATACTCATTCCAAGTTTCAAAATCAAGAACTTTCAATAGTTTTAAACTTTCAATTGAACCATTTTTACTTTCATTGATAAATGACTTAACATGAGCTTGTTTAACCTCAAAAGAACGGTTTTGCAATGAAGAATTTTGCCCAGAAGAAATCATGGCTAAGTTCCCGAACCAATCAAGCATTGTATCCTTATCTAATTTTATCAAACTGTTTTCTTCTGGAGTTTGAGGTGAAATGTGTTCTATGGAACGATTCGTTCTAAAAACATAATTTTTTGCAACATCCAAGGCGGCTTTTCCAGTAAAATACTTTTCCCGATTTTCCCACAAATAATAATCCAAACGCCAAAACCAGTAACGATTAATTTTTTCATAGGTTAAAGAACTAATATCTAGCTTATGTCTTGCATTATCAAAATTCACTAAGCTATTAAACATTGATTCAGGAGTTATATCTGCGGGTTTATCAGTAACTTTCTGCAAAATATCAGTCAACCAGCTATAGGAAGTCGTACTTACATATAGCATTGATTGATATTGAATTAGCTTTTGTCGTTCAAAACTATTGTCAATTTCATCTTCTTTCAATACAAGAGTATAAGTCGATGTATTACCTTCCTTATTACTAATTCGAATAATAAAATAGTCGAACAAAAGTCTGTATTTGAGTAAATTTTGAAAAAACAATTCAACTTTTTCGTTATGAAGATATTCTTTAAAAGTTTCTTGGAGTTTGTGTACATTGAAAAAGTTAGAAGTTATTTTCCGCTCCTCTTCACTTAACTGCAACCATAACACCTGTAAAAGAAATTCTGGAAAGTTGAGAATTGCCCTTTCGCCGATTGAACGAATACTTGTTTTAGGAGGTTCATTTTTAGCTGGAATATCTTTAATCTTCATTTTACTTGCTGATTCTGCAGATTTATTTGAATCATTACAGTAGGTAAATGATTTTGAAGTATCGTAAGAATTCACCAAAGCTAATTTTTGTCTTTCATTAGTTTTACTGCTGTCTTCTCTGGCATTATTTTCATATTTTGGTCTAATCAATTGTTTATCCATATCTGAAACAATATTCCAAATGCGCGTGTAGAATTCTTTGTTAGAGTTTTCAGGCAATTTTTTCAATAAATCCACTTTCAGTATCTCATGGTTTTCCAATCCTTTTCCTGCTGCATTCATAGATTCAAAATACTTGTTTAAGTCTTCTTGTTGATATGTATTTGGCAGTTCCGAAATAAAAAATGTTAGATTCTCAAATATGAATTTAATAAAGTCAACTTCATTTTTTTCATTTTTTTTCAATTTTTCTTTTGTATCTTCCTTTTTCATAAAATTCAAAATGGTATTAATTCCAATCTCCATTTTTACATTTTTGTATTCATTATTTTCTTTTGGCTCAATTAAATTATTTAAGTATGCTTCATCCTTTTTTCGAGCAAAAAATCTTAATCGAATAGAATTGTCTTTTGCTTTTAGAAAACCACTCCAATTAAATGCAATAGCCATTAACATTAGTACTGTAAATCGCTGTTGACCATCTACTAAATCATTTTTATAAGAGGTAAGCATACCTATATAATACGAATCATTTGGTTTGATAAGAAAACCATCTAATAAATCACTCATTAGTTGCTCTATTTGTAGTTCTCCCCATTCAAAAAGGCGTTGATACAGAGGGATATTGAAAATTTCGGTTGATTCCGAAATAGATTGAGGCGTATATTTTGTTGTTTTTTCCATTATTTTTTATTTTCAGGGTTAACTGATATTATAAATGTTTCTACACACATATTTTTTACAATTGAAGTGTGAATAGCACTTATATTAGATTTATATCTTCTTTGTATAGGCTTTAATTCTACACTCAAAGGTGGTTGTTTTTGAATTTTATTCAGGCATTCCGCCAAAAAGAATGTAGGCGAAGTAGCCTGATCAATCATCATAGTAATTTCAGAGTTGCCTCCATGCTCCAAGACAGCTCGTAAGCTCGACCGCCCCAAACTGAATCTATGGGAAGAAATAAGTTGTTCAATACAATAAAATGCTTCACTTAAATATATAGTATCAAACTTTAGATAATATGCAAAAAGCAAGGTTTCAATTACATCTCTGTACCACCAGTGCGTTTCTCCATCAAGAGATTTAAGCGATTGATATTCATTGGTCTGAGTAAAAACTCTGAATTTGAAAATAAAATAGTCAGCATATCCAAAGAAGTGTGAACCTCCCTGAATTGATTCATAAAAATGAAATTTCTCTCCAAATGGAGGAATGTCAGGAATTGTAATCATAGCTTCAAATTCTACTTTCACTTTGAATTTTTGATCTTCGCTCCACTGTTTTTTTCGCATCCATTTTCGCAGACGGAATAAATAAATTCCAAATGTTCGTCCTAATTCCTTGTCACTCGCATCGTTGCCAGATTGAAGAACAATATTATCCCAGCGTTCAGCTAAATGTGTTGCTTGTTTTTCTATGCGTACAAATCTTAAATGATGTGCTTTTAAAAGATCATAATCCGTCAAGGTCTTTCCTCTCGAATTTTGATTGGAGAAAAAAGTATATGCCAAATCCAACAAACCATCATTGATAATCAAAACGCTGAATTGTAGTTTGTTTAATAGATTTTCTACATTAATTTTATCACTATTTCTTTCTACATAATTCTTAATCAAAGTTTTATTGTACGCAATGTAGGCTTGTGCTTCTATTGACTCAAATTTTTCATTTAACAAAGGGGATTCTTCATTTTGAAGTTGTAAAAGCAATAAAGAAAGTGTTACCAATCTTTGTTGACCATCTACAATGGCATAGATATGTTCAAGCTTTTTAGTTTGATGGTCATCTTTTATTACGTTTCTTGTTGTTTTATGTAAAATCACACTTCCTAAATGGTATGTCTTATTTTCACTTTCAACAATATCATCTAGTAATTTATGAACATTTTTTTCTGTCCAACAATAAATTCGTTGATAATCAGGAAT
The DNA here is from genome assembly GCA_945902955.1 of Porphyromonas cangingivalis. Lineage (GTDB taxonomy): Bacteria > Bacteroidota > Bacteroidia > Bacteroidales > Paludibacteraceae > Paludibacter. Next base: position 1,599 of record CAMDNO010000215.1, on the reverse strand, counting down.
TGAAATTGGAAATTCGAGGTGATTCACTTTTGTTTCGCTTATTTGGAATATCTGCCCAAGTGTTTTTGTGTGAAGTTCAACTTTGTTCATTTCTGGATTTGCTGTTTGTGTTTCAATCAAGTTGTTATCTATTTGGTTCTTATACAATAGCTTGACTTTTGTAACAATTTCATTATCATCTACATGACATATACCTCTAATTACGTTATAATTAAACTGATATTCTATTGGTAAATCATACCACTCAACTCTGCAAAAATGAATTCTTTTATCAAATTCAATATTATACTTATCGTAGATATAATTAAATGCTTCGTGAGCAATTAATTGCTTTTTGCTTTCAATTATCTTAGCCAAGGCAATTATCCTAAAACCTTTGGCTATTATTACATAATCATTTATCTTGAAATTGTGCTCCCAACAAAAAACAATTTTCTCATTGCGCAAGAGATCATCAAAGTTCGGTTTTCCTGTACCCCAATTACATCCTAATTTCCAAACATCCATAATTTTACTCTTTTGTCAAATAATCAGTTATTGCATCATCCTCGTCTCCTTCCGGAAACATATTTTCCCAAGCAGCTTCTGTTTCTAATTTTTGTTCATTGTAGAACTCCTGCCAATTATCATAGCCAACTTCTTCGAGCCACAATTCATAGTTTTCTGCAAATTCAGCATCATTGTTCAACGTAACTTTAATTAGCATTTTTATTTCGGAAAGTTCATTTCCACTAAAAAACTCATCTGTTAGATAGTTTTCAAATTCGTATGAGTCAAATTCTTTTTCCATAATATTTTATTTTAAAATTTCTTCTACAAACATACAAAATAATCTCTATCCATCCAACCAATTCTCCGTTCATTTTCAACAAATTATTTCATGCGTTTTTGCAGGGTTTAAACCCTACTGACTTGTTTTTGGTAGTTTTTCAATAAATTTTCTTCGTCATCTTCTAGCTTTTCGTATAGGTTAAGCCAACTGTTTTGATTAGTTGCTTTTTGCCATTTTTCGTATCGTTTTGCAAAGTCGGGGTCATATTGTAGTCGCCTGTCAATATGTGCTGTTATTTCCGACAGCGATTTTCCGGCTATAAACTCTACAATCAGGTAGTTTTCGAAATCGTAAACGTTGAATGAGCGCATGGTTTAGGGTTTTCTATTGGTTTTCGTTTTCAAGCCTTTGTATATTTTCCCAGCAAACATTTATTTCGTTACGGAATGCTTTGATAGCGATGCAATCGGAATAGCTGTAAAACGAATGGCAAAACAACGAATGCGCCGCGTATGGAAAGTATGGTATCTCACTTAATACTGGTGACGAAAGTTCTTCGTCGTTCCAATTGCTGGCATCCAATTTGTCGGCAATTGTATCAGCCGTGTCGTTATTGCTACTGTTGGCGTTAAATTGTCGGAGAGGCAAGCCCGCAAATTCATCGAGAATTTCGTCTATTACATTGTCGGTTTCTTCCCATTTTACAGTAAGCGTGGCTTCGATTCTGAATTCGTGCAAGAAGCTATCGGAGGATTGCAACACTCCTCGCATTTGTTCATTGATTTCGTTGGTTTTATCCAATAGCTTTTGGGTGGAAATTTTAAGTT
>CAMDNO010000214.1 GCA_945902955.1 Porphyromonas cangingivalis | reverse complement strand
GCTTCAAAACTTGTTCAGTACGGTTGGGAAGTAATTACCGAAGCATTAAAAATTGGTGGAATTACGCACATGATGGATCGTTTGTCGAACCCTGCCAAAGTTGAAGCTTACAAAATAGCCGACGAGTTGAAAGATATTATGCGTCCGTTATTTATCAAACACATGGACGATATTTTATCGGGCGAATTTTCACGCATTATGATGGAAGATTGGGCAGCAGGTGACAAAAACCTGTTAGCTTGGCGTGCTGCAACGGGCGAAACTGCATTCGAGAAAACTCCTGCAGGTAACGTAGAAATTAGCGAACAAGAATATTTCGACAATGCAACGTTGATGGTTGCTTTTGTAAAATCGGGTGTTGAGTTGGCTTACGAAACAATGGTTAGCGCCGGAATCAAACCGGAATCGGCTTACTACGAATCGTTACACGAAACTCCGCTTATTGCCAACACCATAGCACGCAAAAAACTGTTCGAAATGAACCGCGTTATTTCCGATACTGCCGAATATGGTTGCTATTTGTTCGACCATGCTTGCAAACCACTTTTGGCCGACTTTATGACGAAAGTAGATACTAACTTAATTGGCAAAAACTTTAATGCAGGTAAAGACGGACATGTTGATAATTTCGAATTGGTAAAAGTAAATGCTGAGTTACGTTCACATTCTATCGAAATTGTTGGAGCTCAACTTCGTGCAGCTATGACTGCAATGAAGAAAGTGGTATAATAGTTACAATTTATTGCATAAAAAAACGACTTGCTTTTTCGAAAGCAGGTCGTTTTTTTTTTATTTTTTAGAAACTATCAACCATTTGTAAAGTGCAAATATTGCAGATAATATCAATAATATAACCAATTCATTATCTAATGGCAATTCAGTACCGGTTGGATCTCCACCTGCATCTAAAGGGTCATCCTCATCGTTAGTTCCCTTTTGCATCACGCCACCATCGGCTATCATTGTATTATTAAACAAGTTACCACCCATGCTTCCACCACCCGTAAAGGTATTCGAAACTTGGTTTGATGAACGGCCACCACCGCCAGCCATAGCACCAAAGCCAGCTCCACCGCCACCTCCGCCACCACTCGAAGAAATAGCTTTGGTAGTTAATGTAATGCCACCACCTGCTCCACCATAACTCGCCGAACCATAATTTGTAGAAGTAGCATAACCACCACCAGAAGCACTATATGAAGGTGAAGTATATGCACTTTGCGTAGGTACGCTGTAATTGTAAGTACCACCAGTAGAAGAACCACCCGAAAAACCACTCACCTGACTTGAATAATTTACGCCGGGAGCAACCGAATACCTATCCTGCTCGCTATAAGCAGCATAGTGCAATTTGCCTCCCATAGGCGTATAAAGCAGTAGGAGAATAATTCCGGATATTATAATAAACGACCAGATATACATTATCTGATATTTCTTTTCCATTTAATTTTTTTTATGTGAAGCAGGTATTAAACAGTTTAATTTTAAGAATATAGGCAAAAAACAAAGTTTAAAAATAGAAACTTAAATTCGTTTTTACAAAAGCTTTAATATAATCCTAATAAATAATATTGCTAAATACTTAGTAATTAAATTGTTCTACATTAAAATAAACAAAATAAAATACCGTGCAAAAGTAATAATTAATTTTAAATTATTGTATTCATTTTAAATAAAAAAGTCTAATTATAAGTAGAATCAATGATTTAGTCAAAAAATAAACGTTCAGAGTGGTTTAATTACTTAATCAAATACAAAATTAATCAGTTTGAATCAATAAAAATTGGCTTGTTAACTTTTTGCTAACAAAAGAATATAAATTTATTTCAAATAAGCATATCCATATTATTTATCAAAATTCTTGACGCCAATTAATCTATCGTATCGAGCACCTACCGGGCGATAATAAACGGAAATCATGTATTCGTTATTCGTTTGCCAAAAACTTCCTTCCACACGCTCTAAAGTTGCTTTAGTAACATTTTTTTGTAAAAATGGATATTGATAATTATAACCACCTTGTTTTAATAAAGTTCGATAAATATACATTCTTTCATCAAAATTGTAAGTTATTTTAGTGTTTTCATTAAATAAATTATAATTAAAATCGCCCCCTATATAAATTTGTCCATCAAAAAAGGGCTCCTTTGCAGGCAACTTAAAATTTACAAATAGGTAATCGCCATCTGTATCCGAATTGTCCATCGCCTCCTGAAAGTTGATAACAAATTTACCGTTGGCATCATATTCATGATTATACACTTTTGAAGTTTGAATTTTGTCGGGCGTTAAAAAAACCTCATAGTGTGGTTGTACATACTTTATCCTGTCAATTCCTCTACTTGCAGCATACACCGAAGAAATATCAAAACTATGAAATTCATTACCACCTTCGAAAATTAAAGATTTATTATTCGTAAAACTTAATTTATTTCCATTCAAAAAAGTTGGTTGCACACCAAAAACCTCGTTATCGAAACGATTATTTTGACGAACAAGCACTTTCAATTCATTTTGAGCATCACGAACTGAGACACCATTTAAATTTATATCAAAATCTATTTGTTGGTAGCGTCCATTCAATTCAATATCAGTATTTGCTCGCAAAGTGTGATTAATTGTAATTTTTGGTTCATAAACTGAGAAACATACCTGAGCAACAGGCTTTTCCGATTGGTTATCTTCGTAAATAAAAGCGACATAATTGCCCGACAATTTCAGTTTTATATCCGAATTTGGCAATTCGAATCGGTAGTGCGTGTAAAGCACTGTTGTGGCAGACGATAATGAATAATCGGTGATAGTAGATGTGGTGTAACCTTCGATATATTCGTTGGTCGACAAATTACTTGCAGTCCAATCGGCATTACAATGCAAAATTTTGTAACTGTAAGCATGTGCATCGTGCGATAATTGATCAAATTTAACCTTGAGCACTTCACTCCCATTAAGTTCTATCAAATTTGAAGCGTACTTCTCCCCTACTCTTCCAATTTGAAGAGTTTTTATTGTTGAATCGAATATTTGAGTTCGAAAAACTTTTCCGTTTGCAAACGATAATGAAACAACAAAAATTAAAATTTGTATCAAAAGGAGTTTTCGTACTATCTTCATATTGAATGATTTATTATTATGATTAAAATTACCAATTTTTATGCCAAAATTTAGTTTATAATAGAATATAGGTATAATAGTTTTCGAAACAATTAAGATTAGTGGAGCCGATTTGTTTTAATATTTTTTAAAAAACAACAATTATTATAATTTTATAAAATACATTAATTATTCGAACAGTCTACACATTATCAACAACTTATCAATAAAGAAAAAAATCACTAATTCGATTGTTGAATGAAATAAAAGAATTAATTTTGTCGAACTTTTTAAATGTAAAAATCATAAGATTAAATACATTAAAATCAAGTCATTTATATCCATAAAAATCAATTATTTACAACAATAAAAATGGCAAACCTGTTTAAAACAACACGTGGTTTGGATATTGCAATAAGTGGTGCAGCCGAAGAAGTGTTACATTCATTTTTAGTTTCGGATGTAGTTGCAATTGTTCCAGATCATTATCATGGTATAACACCCAAAATACTTGTTAAAGAAGGCGATGTGGTAAAAGCCGGTACACCTGTTTTTTATAACAAAGCAATCGAAACAATGAAATTTGTGTCGCCTGTAAGTGGAAAAGTGCTTGCAGTAAATCGCGGAGAGCGTCGTAAAGTACTAAGTATAACGATAGAACGCGACAAAGAAATTGCCTACGAGACTTTCAAAACAGGCTCTTTGGAAACAATGAAAAGTGAAGATGTAAAAACTGCACTTTTGTCAGCCGGACTTTGGCCTTATATCAAACAACGTCCCTACGACGTAATTGCAAATCCCGAAATTGCTCCAAAAGCGATATTTATCTCTTCTTTCGACACTGCCCCTCTGGCTCCTTCCTACGATTTTGTGATTTCGAATCAGATGAATGACTTCCAAAAAGGCATTGATGCGTTGGCAAAACTTAGCAATGCAAAAGTGCAATTGGGAGTGAAAGCTGGCAATTCTCTTTTTAGCACTGTTAAAAATGCAGAGATAACATCTTATCAAGGGCCTCATCCCGTTGGAAATGTTGGTATTCAAATTAATAAAATTAATCCTATAAATAAAGGCGAAGTTGTTTGGACTTTAAATGCGCAAGATGTTTTATTCATTGGTCGATTCTTTAACAAAGGAATTGTAGATTTGAAACGCAAAATCGCCATTACAGGACCCGAAGTAAGCTCACCTTCCTACTACGAAACAATTACAGGTTGCGAAATTGAAAAAATACTAACAGGAGTTTCAGTAAGCAACGAAAAGCTCAGATATATAAGTGGTAATGTGCTCACTGGAAACAAAGTAACCGTTAAAAGTTATTTCGATCCCTATTCAACTCAGTTATCTATAATCAAAGAAGGCGATGATGCCGATGAATTATTTGGTTGGGCAATGCCTCGCTTAAATAAATTCAGTGTGAGTGGCACTTATTTTACAGGATTTGCGAAGTTATTTGGAATTAAAAAATTTGATTTCGATGCCCGTGTGTTAGGCGGAAAACGTGCTATAATAATGTCGGGCGAATATGACAACGTACTCCCAATGGATATTTTACCCGAATTTTTGATAAAAGCCATGATAGTGGGTAATATAGATAAAATGGAAGCCCTTGGAGCTTACGAAATTGCCCCCGAAGATGTAGCTCTTTGCGAATTTGTGTGTACTTCGAAATTACCATTGCAACAAATTGTTCGCGATGCTTTGGACTTAATGAGAAAAGAACTAGAATAACAACCTCTAAATCCGTCGGCAGGCGGACTTATAAATATGAAAGCATTAAAAAATTTAGTAGATAAAGTGAAACCGCAATTCGAAAAAGGCGGTAAATTTGAAAAGTTACACTCCGTTTTTGATGGTTTTGAAACATTTTTATTTGTTCCAAATACCACTTCAAAAAAAGGTACGCACATTCACGACGCTATCGACTCGAAACGCACCATGATTATGGTGGTAATTGCATTGATTCCGGCATTGTTATTCGGGATGTACAATACAGGTTACCAACATTATTTGGCTCTTGGACAACAAGTAAGCTTTTGGGAAACATTTATTTTCGGTGCATTAGCAGTGTTGCCACTAATTGTTGTTTCGTATGGAGTTGGTTTGGGTATCGAGTTTATTGTAGCTCAAATTAAAGGACACGAGATCCAGGAAGGATTTCTGGTTTCAGGTTTTCTTATTCCATTGATAGTTCCTATCGATACGCCACTTTGGATGGTTGGTGTTGCAACAGCCTTTGCAGTAATTTTTGCAAAAGAAGTTTTCGGTGGAACAGGAATGAATATATTTAATGTAGCGTTGATAACACGTGCATTTTTATTCTTTGCTTATCCTACTTTTATGTCGGGCGATGTGGTTTGGGTTCGTACTTCGGACACTTTTGGACTAGGAGCCGGCAATGTAGTTGATGCTTACGCAGGAGCTACTCCACTCGGACAAGTTGCTACTTCGGCTACCACAGATGTAAATTTGGTAAACATAATAAAAGAACCTATATCTTTTATAGATGGTTTTATTGGACTTATCCCAGGTTCGGTTGGTGAAACTTCGACTTTAGCAATTTTGATTGGTGCTGTATTGTTATTAATTACCCGTATTGCAAGTTGGAAAACCATGTTTTCGGTATTTGCTGGTGGTGCATTAATGGCATTAGTTTTCAATACATGGGGACCCGATACAGCTGCAGCCCATTTCCCTTGGTACAATCATTTGGTATTTGGTGGTTTTGCATTTGGAGCTGTATTTATGGCAACCGACCCTGTAACTTCGGCACGTACCGAAACCGGCAAATGGATTTATGGAGCATTGATTGGCGCAATGGCAATTATAATTCGTGTACTGAACCCAGGTTATCCTGAAGGCATGATGTTGGCTATTTTGCTATTGAATATTTTTGCGCCGCTCATTGACTATTATGTAGTTGAGTCAAACATTAAACAACGTTTGAAACGTGCTAAAACTAACTAAAAAAACGGAGAAAAAACGATGAATACAAATAATAATAGTTATACATTGATTTACGCTGTGGTGATGGTTGTCGTTGTGGCTTTGCTTTTAGCACTTGTTTCGAGTGGCTTAAAAGACAAACAGAACGAAAATGCAGCGTTGGATAAGAAAAAACAAATTTTAAGTTCATTAAAAGTTGAACTTGAAGGTCAGGATGCAGCTGCACTTTACAATACCCTAATAGTAAAAGAATTAGTTGTAGATGTAAATGCTCAAACAGTGTCGGAAGTAAGAGGTGAAGCTTTTGCAGTTGATATTATTAAAGAAGGAGCAAAAAAGATAGAAGAACGAAAATTACCAATCTACGTTGCTCAAATTGATGGCAAATCGAAATACATCATTCCAGTTCGTGGAGCTGGTTTATGGGGTCCAATATGGGGATACATAGCATTGAATGATGATAAAAGTACCGTATATGGCACATTTTTCTCACATGCAAGCGAAACACCCGGTTTAGGTGCAGAAATTGCACTTCCTGCTTTTCAGGAATCATTTGTAGGCAAGCACATCTTGAATGATGCCAAGGAATTTGTTTCGATTGCCGTAATGAAAGCCGGTCAGAAAGCTGAAAACATGGATCAGATTGATGCAATTGCCGGTGGTACTATTACAAGTAAAGGCGTAGAAGCTATGTTGTTGAACAGCATTGGTCAATACGAAGCATTTTTAAAACAATAACAAGGAGGAACTGAAGCATGAGTAAATTAATTTCAGATAAAACCAAAGAAATTTTCTTAGGACCCTTA
>CAMDNO010000213.1 GCA_945902955.1 Porphyromonas cangingivalis | reverse complement strand
ATTAGTTTCGTCTCTGAAAAGTAATCAATCTGAAATTGTATTTATCAATACTAATTTCTGTTCCCCTTTAGGGGGTAGGGGCAGTCAATAAAATCACTAGATTATATCACTTTTTTTTAATATTTACCTTAGCTTGACGGCTATGCCCCTAAATCCCCTCCCGCCAATAGCGGGATAAATTGCAGGGACTTGAAGTTACTTTCATTTTTTTTAATTTATGAGTAGAAACTAATCAACTTTAACCTTACAAACTGTATGTGTATTGTTTTCGTTTTGTAAGTGAACAAAATAAACTCCGGTGTTCAATTTCGAACTTGTTATAGTTGAATTCAGAGAACTATTCTTTTCAACTAATTGACCAATAGAATTATAAATGCTGATTGATCGTAACAAACCAGTTGTGTTTTGTACCACAATTTGTCCGTTATTATTTACAAAAACCAAATTGGTCAAATTCGAATTGGTGTTATCTACATCCGTTGTTGCTCCGGCCGATTTGAATAATATGCTAAAACGACCTGTGGTATTTGCCACATCCGAACTGAATGTATACTGCGAGCCATCAGTCAAATCGGTTTGTTTATTCAATACATTATCTTTTAAAATAATGCGCGTATCCGATTTAAAGTTTGTTGCTTCGGTTGCTTTTATGCTAAAACTGCTCAGCGCTCCTGTACGGAATCCCAACGGAATTTCAGTTTGTAAACTGTTCGTATTAAAGCCATTAATAACCAATTCTTCGTTAGCCGTAAGGGTGTAAATTTCAGGAACTGCGATATTATTATTACTCATTTTGTACGAGTCGAAAGCATCTAAATTATTCGAAGCATTGGCATTGAAAACCACAATTGCCTCATCGCTGTTTGTGCCGTTCGAAACTTGTAAACGCAACAATTGTTGGTCGTTAGTTTTTGGTGCTTTCATTCGTTCGGTACCACTTCCGTGCGAGCGCATGGTATTGTTCAATGTTAATCTTCCCGTGGTATTTCCTGCTGCCACTCGTACCCAAAATGCTTGCATAGGTGGAATATTCGTTGTTACCGTTGTGCCATTATTACCTGTTCCGGCATGTGTGGTGGCATTATAGGTATCAAAAATATAGGCTGTATTTCCGGCATTGCGTGAGCGATACCACATTGTAGTTTCCAAATTCATTTTCGTTGCCGATTCCCAATTTACAAACGAAGGAAACGGATTTCCAACTAAATTGAATCCGGGCTTAGTTGTTGTGCTGGTGCGGGTTAGGTCGAGGAATTTTTCACCGGTATTAAGTACGCCAGTGTAACTTACAGCTCCCGTAGTAGCTGTGGCTGCCGAAATATAACCACGCATTGGGTCTAAGGCAGTTCCCGAAACAACTGGATCCCACGCTTCGGTAGCTTCATTATAACTTACCACCGAACCGGCATTTGTCAACAAATTGGCTCCCGTAGCCGATGCAATTGGTGTAGTCATATACCAGTTACGACCCGAAGTAATGTATTGCTGAACGGTGGCGGTAATAGTTGCACCTGCAGCGTTTTCGTCTACAAAAGAAGCAGTGCCGTCTACGTTACTTTGTAAAATAACTGAGTTTGCCGTAATTGATTTGGTATCGGCAAGTGTGAGTTTTCCACCGGCTGCCACTGTAATTTTATTTAGCGAAATACTAGCATCTAAATTTAATGTGCCACCAGAGCCAACCAACACGTCATCGTTTGCAGTAATACCTGCCAAAACTGAACTTGCATTTGATGTTGAGCTAATGTTTATTTGATGAGCAGTTACAAACGATTCGGAGGATGCAGATAAATACGAATCTGAAAACGAAACATTTCCATCGCCAATGGCTTGAACTGTGTATTTGTAAGTTGAATCGGCTTGCAGGCCTGTAAATGAAAGGCTTGTTGCAGCAGCGCCTGCGGCTGACCCCGTAAATTTAAGAGAAGTCGAACCTGTTAATGCGCCTACATTGTCGTGCCTTTGCAAATATACTCTTACTGTATAGCTTGAAGCATTGGCTAAGGCCGTCCAATTAGCGGTTCCGGTTGTCGCTTTTATGTTACTGGCTGTACCAACCGTAGGAGCTGTAAGCATTGTAGGCGTAGTTGAGCGGGTAATTACTTGATAAACATACATACCACCGTTGCCTGCATTGGCAATACGAAGTTTGGTAGCCGATGCTCGACTGATGTTAAACAAGAAAATCTCATCTAAATTGGAGGTAACTGCATTTGTGGTAAATGTTGTAAGTGTAGACCACGCACCATTTACATATTCCTGAAGTGTAAAAGTCCTACCGGCAGTTCCCGTGCCAGCGTGAATTTCAATTTGTTCGAGGCTCGAAACAGTAGGGAGAGTTAATGAGCCATTGTAAATTAATTTATCAATATTGACATAATTAACGTGCGTTTCAGCTCTTAATCCTGTTTTGGTATTCGCTAATAGCGATGCTGCTGTAAAATCGAATCCATTTTCGGTATAAGTTGGAAAAAGACCCGTAGAGTAAGCTGCTGCTGTGGTAAAACCTGTACTGAAATCAGAATTAATAGCACTTACACTCCCTGAAGTTTGTACATTTACGGCACCAGATTCTGGCGAATCGCTATAAGTTGTGCCATTTCCAATAGCTGTAACTTTATAGCTGTAATTTAAACCTGACATTAACCCAGTTACTGCAGTACTTGTTCCACTCGGAACCGATATTGTGCTAATTAAACTTGTGCCATGATATGTTTTTACCGAATAACTTGAAGCATTCGTAACTGCATCCCAATTTGCTGTAAAACCTGTTGTGGTAATATCGGTTGAAGTGATGTTTGAAGGGGTTGAAAGCGGACTTGCTACTGCTGCTGCTTTTGTAGCATCTGCCCATGATGTACTAAAACGTAAACCTGCAATTTTTGCTCCTAATCCAGCATTTTGAAAAAGTGTAATTCCTCTAATGTATTCTCCGCTTGAAACAAGTTGAGTTCCAGTCAATGTAGCAGAACCTTCGGAGCCTCCAATAGTTGGGTTAATAAAAAGCGAAACATCTGCTGTTGTTGCAGTTATTACATATTTAAGAACGATTAAATGATTCGTATTCAAAGCTAAATCAGACGAAACTGCCGATGTGTTACCTGAAACACCAGTAGAAAGTGCAAACCCTGAGCCTGAAGATTTAATATAAACTCGTCCACGTTGGGTAGTTCCAGTACTTAGCTTCTCAAAAGCCAAAAGTAATTTAGAAGTGGTTGCAGCTGAAACATTTATTATAGCACTTAAATAGTAAGTGCCAACAGTATAAGTGCTTGTTGATGTGGCAAGATAGAAAACTGACCGATGTTCTGCGGCTGCATCTGATGGTAGAACTATTTCTTTACCGGAAGGGGAATTATCAACATAAGCAGACCCCGAAGTGTAAGTTAATGTATTGCTTTGAATAATTGGACTTGCAGCTCCTGCAGTAGTGCCTGCATTCCAAGCCAGAGCTGCTGCTGCATTTCCTGTTTCAAGTGAAGTTCCATTACTATTTATTGCACTTGTTGCAAAAAAAACGGAATGGTCGTAAGGTAAAGTCGGTCCTGCCGCTCTCCCAACCAAGCTCACTAAGCTTAGCACTAAAATAAATGTAATTTTTCGCATATTATTTTGAATTTAAAAGTTTTTGAATTGAATTATGAGTCTACTCCGAAAAGTCTTTTTGAACGCTAAGTTGCAAAGATGCTAAGTCGCTAAGAAAAATATATATTATAAATCAACACTTTGCGCCTTTGTGTTATAGCGTTCTTTGCGTTCAATAAAAAAGTAAATAACATTTCGGAGTTCGTTCAATTATAAGTTATTTTTTAAGTGAATATATTTCAATGTCCCAAATATTGATACTGCTGCCGGATGTTGGTACAATGCGGATTGCAGTTGGTTTGCTGTAGTTGAGGTTGAACACGTAATCTTTTGTAACGGCTTTCAGGCAGGGTGTAACAGTTTCGGGTATGTCTTCGAAACGGTCGCCGGTAGAGGCTTGCAGTTTAAATTCCTTGAGGTCGGTGCCCGTGCTGGCTTTTATAACTACTTTGCCTATGGTTGGCAATAATGGTAATTGCAAGTAATTTTTCGCTCCTTTTATGGCTACACGTCCTTTGCTCGGATTAGCATTTCCTTCAGCTTTGCCCGATGCGCCAATGCTTTGTTCGGGGCTTACAATCAACGCATTGGAAGTGAATGTCCCTTCGGTTTTGCCATCGGCTAATTTTTTGGTAATTGTGTATTCAACTCCGGTAGGTGAAGTGCTCGGTGGCACGGGTGCTATTCCAGCTTCGGCTTTCCAATCCTGAAAATTTTCTTTGACTAAAAGCTCTTGCGCATTGGCAACCAAAAAGCTGCAACAGAGTAGAAATAAAATTTTTGCTTTCATTTTTTTTGCTTAACGTATTAAATATTAGATGTTTGTTTAAGATTATTCTGCAATTTATCAATGGCAAAAGTAGAGCTATTTTATTCTACAAGGTATTAATAATCTTCCAAATGCTATCAATAATCTTACATGGCGCAAAAAAAAAGCGTTTTAAACAAAAAAGGCTCTACATTTCTGTAAAGCCTTTTTTTAAATTAAATATGAATACCGAATATCAGTATTATTTTAATGCAGTCAATTGATTTTTTTTCAAATACTCTTTGAATTGTTCAAAGTTCATATTTTCAGTTTCAATTGCAATCTTCTCTTTGATTTCCCTAAATATTTTTACGGTATCAAATTTTTTTTCTTTTCTTTTATTATTCATTGTTTCCATATACTATATCTTTAGGTGAGCGTATTTCTAATTGTATGTATCCATTTTTCAAATTCACAGAGTTATATCCCTTAATCCTATAAACATTTACAATATGTTTATCCTGATAGCTAACTGGACCAACTAACTAAATAATTTACTTCCAAAAAATTCATCGTCATATACTCCACCAAAAACAGATTTGTCAAAATATAATCTAGGCTTCATTAGCTATAAATATTAATTTGAAAGTTGAAGTGCAAATATACTATGTGTTTTATCGATTAGCAAATTAATAAATCTATATTTTTATAATTGATTGATAATTAAGATGGTAATTCAAGTGTTTCTGACCCTACTCAGATGGTTGTTTATGATATTTGGGTTTAGCCTACCTTATTTTGATAAAAAAAAGGCAATTATTTTTTCAAAAAACACAATCCTAAATCGCCAATTTTCCCAAAAGACTTTTAACTTTGTAGGCTATTTAAACCAAGCAAACAACGACTTTAAAATTAACCATTAAAATAATGTTTATATTTGCAGGGCGAAATTTAATAAATATACTAAGATAATACCCTTATTTTTGCATATTTAAAGTATATTTTCTGTATAAAATTACAGCTATTTCATGGTGCGTCTATAAGGTAGATATAAGGTCGCTATAAGCTTTCTATTAGCTGCCATAATATTGATAAATATACATAAATTTCATTTAGATACTGGTTTAAATGAACTAATTTGACCCCTATTTTTCGAAGACTATCCTACTGCTATGAATTTAGAAAAGACACTTATTAAAATTCTGGCCAAAATTAAGAAATTAAAAACTATTCCAATTGGTAATCGTACATTTGACTATTAATAAGTAAAATGTAGAAAGTAATATTACTGGAAAAACGGCAATACGCTTATCATAACATTGACATAAATAATTATCTTTGTGGTGGAAAATTTGAATAACAAAACATTTTATGACAACTTCCCAATATATCGACTCGATTAACCAACGTTACAAACTTGGAAACGCAACCGAACACACTTTTCGGGGAAGTTTAGAACAATTAATCATTACCATTGGCGTCTTACACCCCTCCTTTGGAGGGGCTGGGGGCGGTCAAAACACCCAATCAAAACATGCAAATCTTTAATCAAAAACCTGAGAAATTGGGGCTGCGATTTGTTCCGAGAAAAGAGAATGTGACCTCCCCTAACCCCTCCAAAGGTGGGGGACAAGACGCAGTCTCTGATATTTCTGTTGGTGTGGTTAAAAATAATTTAGGAGAAAACGTCTTGCTCCCCTCCTTTGGAGGGGCTGGGGGCGGTCAAAACACCCAATCAAAACATGCAAATTGTTAATCAAAAAGCTGAGAAATTGGGGCTGCGGCTTGTTCCGAGAAAAGAGAATGTGACCTCCCCTAACCCCTCCAAAGGCGGGGGACAAGACGCAGTCTCTGATATTTCTGATGGTGGCAAGTCTAAACAAATGGCTGAAAATGTTGGTCGTACTGAAGCTGGATATATTACTGCAAATCCTCATAGTTATCCTTATATTATAGATGTAAGAACAGAATTAAAGAAAAACCCAACTGAAGCAGAAAAAGTAATTTGGGAATATTTACGTGCTAAAAAAACAGGTTATAAAATTAGACGTCAGCATGTAATTGATAATTATATTGCTGATTTTGTTTGTCTTCCCAAAAAAGTTGTTATCGAAATTGATGGAAAAATACATTTGCAACAAAAAGAGCAGGATGAGCTTAGAACCTACGCATTAAATGATGAAGGATATAAAGTAATTCGTTTTACAAATGAGGAAGTGTTGGCAAATCCCCAATCAGTAGCCAATCAAATAAAAAAAGTATTAGATAGTCGTTAGACAGTAATTCAAGATGATGACTCTATAGTCTTATCCCCCTCCTTTGGAGGGGTTAGGGGCGGTCATATTGATGACTCTTCTGTCTTATCCCCCTCCTTTGGAGCATAGCCGTCAAGCTAAGAGTGTATTGCTTTGATTTACAATGATATATGAATATTTTTCTTTTTTAACCCCGTTTCTTTTGGAAACAGGGTTAATTTTAGTACTTTTATCCATCACATCAAAGATCTTTTTTT
>CAMDNO010000212.1 GCA_945902955.1 Porphyromonas cangingivalis | reverse complement strand
CCTTAACCGTTGATGGAAAAGTTGTAGAAGGAAATGTGGTGCCATTTGAAAAGACTGATAAAGTGGTGGAAGTTAAAGTGGAAATCAGATAAAAAATCAACTCTTTGTATGGCTAATTTTAATTATAAAAGGTACGCAATAATAATTATTTTCGGATTCATTTGTACAACAAGTATTGCACAAACATTTTTTTCACCGGATAAAAATTTTCAGTTTTATTTCCAGTTGAACAATGCAGGAGAAGCTGAATACTCCTTGTTTTATAAAGGAAAAATAGTACTAAATCCGTCAAAATTAGGATTGGAACTAAAAAACAGTCCTTCATTATTGTGTGGCTTTACTATTAAAGAAGTCGTGAAAGATAGCGTTGATGAAACATGGAATCCTGTGTGGGGCGAAGTAAGTGAAATTCAAAATAATTACAATGAATTATTGGTAGTGCTCAATCAGGAAGCAGAAAATCGCACTATGAAAATCCGATTCAGGCTATTTAATGATGGACTAGGTTTTAGGTACGAATTTGATAAACAACCGAACCTGAATTATTTTCAGGTTGCTAACGAACGAACACAATTTGTACTCACGGCTAATCACAAAGCTTTTTGGATTCCTGGCAACTATGATAGTAATGAATATACTTACAATACCACTTTGATATCTGAAATAGATGCTTCAAAAACAAAAGATAGTGATATTTTTACAGATAATTATTTTGATAAAAATGCCATTCAAAGTCCATTGATGATAAAAACTTCGGATGGATTGTATATTAACATTTTTGAAGCTGCTTTGGTTGATTATTCTGCTATGTTTTTAAAGATTGATAAATCAAATTTTACATTTACGTCTGAACTTGTACCCGATGCATTAGGCGTAAAAGCATATATGCAAACACCACATCACACTCCTTGGCGCACAGTAATTGTGAGTGATAAAGCAAGCGATATTTTGGCATCAAAAACAATTTTAAACTTAAATGAACCGAGTAAAATCGACGATCCAAGTTTTATAAAACCTCAAAAATTCATGGGTATTTGGTGGGGAATGTTTATACCAAACGGTTATACATGGAGTTATTCTAATGCACCCAATATTCGATTGAAAGACACTGATTGGAATGCACTTAGTCCTTCTGGAAAGCACGGTGCAACTACTGCAAATGTGAAACGTTATATAGATTTTGCTTCCGAAAACGGATTCGATGGTTTATTGGTGGAAGGATGGAATGTGGGTTGGGAAGATTGGATTGGAAACACCAAAGAAGAAGTGTTTGATTTTGTAACACCATATCCCGATTTTAATGTAAAGGAACTTCAGGCTTATGCTGCAACAAAAGGAATTAAAATAATTATGCATCACGAAACTTCGGCATCGGTTACCAGCTACGAACGCCGCATTGATAAGGCCATAGAATTTATGAAAGACTATGGATATAATACTGTAAAAACTGGTTACGTGGGCTGGATAATTCCTCGTGGAGAACATCACGATGGACAATGGATGGTGAACCATTATATTAGAGTTGCCGAGAAATTTGCAGAAAATAAAATTATGTTAGATGCTCATGAACCTGTTCACCCTACTGGCTTACACCGTACCTACCCAAACTGGATGGCCTGCGAAGCTGCCCGTGGAAACGAGTTTAACGCTGGAGGAAAGGGCAATCCTCCTGAACATGAAACTATACTTCCATTTACCCGATTGATGGGTGGACCTATGGATTACACGCCGGGGATTTTTGAAATAAAACTAAGCAAATACAACTCCAACAGCAAAAGTCAAATACACACAACATTAGCAAAACAATTGGCTTTGTACGTAACTATGTATAGCCCGTTACAAATGGCAGCCGATTTGCCTGAAAATTATGCCAAATACATGGATGCATTTCAGTTTATAAAAGATGTAGCTGTGGATTGGGACGATACAAAATATTTGGAAGCTGAGCCTGGCGATTTTATTACCATTGCTCGAAAAGCCAAAGGAACATCCAATTGGTTTGTGGGCGGAATAACCGACGAGAATTCTCGTGTAGCTATAATTCCTTTTAGCTTTCTTGAATCAAATCAGTGGTACGTGGCAACCGTTTATGGCGATGCATCAACTGCCGATTGGAAAGAAAATCCAATTGCATATCAAATTAAAAAAGTACTTGTAAACTCAAAATCAGTTCTCAAACAAAAACTTGCAGCAGGCGGAGGCGTTGCTATTAGTATAAAAAAGGCTTCTAAAACAGACATTAAATTGTTGAAGTAAAAGTAAATATCGATGAAAGTCAAATATATCTGAAAGTGAATATATTGGTTTCATAAATCCCAACTGATTTTTTATCAATCTATCTTTGGCTAGTAAGTCTACTGTTCGATTATTAGAGTTGAACCAACTGGAGTTTGTCAATTAGGATTAATAAGGCTGGATTTGTTATAATCATTTGCTCTAATTCATTCGTAAAACGACTTTGAATTTGCGTTTGACTTGATTTAGTTTTCATTTCTTCAATTATATAATCGGCAATATCCAAGCCGTTGGTACGGTCGGTGTCTGTGGCTTCATCTTCCAGTAGTGTTGATACTGTGATTTTAAAACTCACCCCTGACCCCTCTCCATGTAGAGAGGGGAGCTCGGAATTTAATATTTTAGCCTTATCTTTCCATTTTTCAAAAGCTCCCAAATCAGGATATAAAATCACATTCCTATTTTTAAGCACTTTGCATTTCTCAACGGATAATCCATTGATATTGCCGGCAGCAAGCCAAATCATATTCGGAATTAATGCGCTGGCGATAATGGCTGATTTCTCGCTTTCGACAATTGCAACTGATTTGTCAGGGTATAATGTCAATAGGTGTTCTCCGAAAAAACATTGTTGTAAATTAAAATCTTGTGGCAATGCTCCGGTTTTTTTAAGTTTGTTGTGTACCCAATCTATTGCTCCGCTTTCGTGTTTAAGGCGTTTGCCTGTAGTGGGGTTATACTGCATTATTTTGCCTGTGCGGACTTTTCCAGTACTATCGATTTGCCAAAAAATGACTTCTTTATTTTTGGTTGCACCTAAAGCATAATTGTCGCCAATAAAATTCATTTGTTCGGTAGTGAGGAATTCGCAAAGAAAGCGAACGAAGTTGGATTTGTAGGAGGCGGATTTTTCGACGTAGGAGAAAGGAATCGACCTCACCCCAGCCCTCTCCAAAGGAGAGGGAGCGGAGCGTATATCAGTATTTGTTGTGTTTGAGTAGTGCGACCCCACCCAGCCTCCCCGAAGGGAAGGAGAAAGATTTGGATTTTCCATAAAATATTGTTTTGGGGTGTAATGATAGCCGCATTTGCTTTCACGGTTGCATTTGCCGACAGTGCGGTGAATTGGTTCGTGCGTATTGCCATCGAGGTATAGTGTGAAGCTTTGATTGCGACCACATGAAGGGCATTTGAAGCGAGTGGATTTGCCTTTGTATGGTTGTAGATAATTCATAAGTTACGATTTATTCATTTACAATTTACGATTGAAGAGAAAATACTATCTAATTGATACTTGGTTGCGGTGAGTAATGTCATAACTTGTTATCAATATGCAGTTTATATATGCCGCAACCGCAACAACGCAACGAGGGTATTTTATTGATTACAGATTTTTGAAATGTATTGCCGGGATACGCCAATGGAGTCGGCAAAGGCTTGTTTGTTTTTAATGCCGTACTCTTGTTGAATTATGCGTATTGCTTCGCCAGACGATACGTTTTTTTCTTCACCAGCATTTTCAACCCTCAGAATATTGGCGTTAAAGTAGTGGCAAATGTCAATGGCATATTGAATGGCTTCTTGGGTTATTTCTCGTTGCTGCCATTCGTCGGGATTATAGACACCTCTGATAAGCTGAATTATCAGCGCTATTCGTAATACCTGAATTTCCATTTTGGCATAAGTTGCCCGAAAAAAGTTGTTGGAACTATCGTTAACCAAATCGGTATTGTTATTGGCATATAATACAAAAAGATTTCGGGCTTCATCGGAAAGCAAATACGGTTCTTTGGATTTCTCCAATTGATAGCAATGCTTTATCAATTCGTTGTATTTCTGCAAGATATTTTTATCCGGTGTTTTCTCGGAATATTTTTGTTTTCTGATTTCTTTTGGATACACATACAAAAAGCGGCTTGCAAAACCATTTTCCTTCAGGTAATTGTTGTTGAGTGCCACATTGAGAATTTCGGGCTGAATGGTGCCGCAAATTGTCATAAATGGCTCGGGTATTTGTAAAGGTTCCTCGCTCTTACGGTTGATACAAAACTGTGCATTATTGAAAATAGACAAGTAACGACTTATCTCACCGCTTTTGTTGTATCTACCAAAGTCGGCAAACCAGCCTGAAAGCTCATCGCGGTACAATGAAACTGCACCGTTGTTACGAAACATGGTTTGGTACAAACTCTCCGGGGTAAAGTCATCGATTAAACATTGTTTATAAAATGGTCTATCGGGTTCTAATTTCCGGTTTTGCTTGGCTTCAGCACAATCCGACTTCCAATTGTTTAATTCAAGTTGATAGCTTTCGAAGCTTATATTGTCGAGCTGCAGGAGCGGACGAAATGCGGCAGCAACCGGTTCCGACTTTCCAACGCCCGGAGGTGCAACAAACATTAGCCACAACTGACCAAAGTTACGATACTTTCCGCTATCGACTGTGAACTTCTTGCGAACAGCGGAACTAACAGCACATAGCGCCGAGAGGGCAGGGAATTCAATGGGAACTCCATATACTTCTGAAATTTCCTTTGCAAAATCGAGAATCACTTTCGGCATACCACTTGAAGGAAAAATGGTGTCATTTTCATTCGAGTTCCTGTTTATGCATTGAATTTCAGCTTTCAGCTTCTGAATAAAAGCTGTATTTTTGTTTTGTGTTGGTTTATTTGCCTCTTCGGATTGTGATAGGTTCGAAGGGGCTTTTTTTTCTTCTATCATGACTTTCTCCCTGCCTTTTTAATTGATTTATGGTAGTTCTCGTCAAGCAACTTTTTAATGTCGGACATACGGAAATAAATTTTACCACTTATTTGAGAATAACTAATCAAACCCTGGTCTCTCCACAATTGTGAAGTACGCACACTGATACTCATTAAATCCATAAATTCATCGTTAGAGAAAAACGGATCATCGGGTAGCTTTCGGTTTTCATTAAGTCCGGCAATAAGATTATCGAGCTTCTGTAATAATACTTCATGCTTTGAATTGACTTCTTTCAATGACTCAACGATAGTTTCATCATCGAGCATTTTCTTCCTTATATCTGCTTCAAACTTTTCGAAATGTTCTTTGTAGTTCATCTTGAGCTCCTTCCATTTGTTAGCTGATTTTCCTTTTCGCCAATAAATTCTTCGACCGTTTGAATTCGGTTGGCCAACAACCACGCTTCAATTTCCTCTCT
Organism: Porphyromonas cangingivalis; assembly: GCA_945902955.1. GTDB lineage: Bacteria > Bacteroidota > Bacteroidia > Bacteroidales > Paludibacteraceae > Paludibacter. Next base: position 1,432 of record CAMDNO010000212.1, on the reverse strand, counting down.
CCTGAAGAGTACTTTTGCATTTCGTTTATAAAACGGAATTGCTTTTTCGCAAATCATTTTATTGATTGTATTTACAGCATAGCCGGTTAGTTCGCTACACTCTTTTTTGCCAAATGTTTCGGGAAATACTTTTTTCTCAGATTGAGAAATTGGCTGTGGCTTTACCATGTCGCCTAACAGTTCTTTGAATTGTCCGATGGTTAGTGCTGCCAATGGTGTTTCGTTTGTTGGTTGGAATTTTGTTTCCATTTTAGTATGTTTTTTGTGTTTATGGAAGCCAATAGCTGCGCAGTCTATCGGCTTTCCTGCTGCAAATGTATCATCAAAAATATAAGTGGATACTATAAAATCATGGGAATTATTGGGTCGGACTCCGACTTCGGACGGGTCGGACAGGGTCGGAAAAAAGATAAAAAAAGCCTCAAATAGAGGCTATAGTAAGGTCGGAATTAGGGTCGGATTTTTAAGCGTTTTTTTTATTTGAAATGATGATAATTTGTTCTATTTCTTTATACATTCTGCTTCGTTCATATTTACGTTTGGTTGGCTTAACATATACTTTGGTACAAAAAGCTGTTTTGACAGTAAGTGCAATACTCTCTCCACATAGATGTTGAATTATATTTGATAGCAGGGAGTTGGATTTATTCCACTTCAATGTTTCGGGCGATTTTATGGGTTTGCGATTAAACCAATAGAGCCAGATGTCTGAATTTGTATTTTCCAACAGGTTCTTTTGAATAAGATGTTGCATTATTTTTATCAAACAATCGTCGAATAGTAATGAATGAAATTTGGGTATTACATCACTTTGCTTGTTGTAGGTAGTATTGAGTTCAGTTAAAGTATCCTGAAACATAAATAAATTACAGTTTGCCTCCCGCGCATGTTTTGCTATGCTTATGTCAAAATGGATAAATGCATTAATAAGCTTATCGATAAAATCAAAATGATTGATGATTTCAACTGTCAGCTTATAAACCGGATATACTTCTTCCTCAAAGCCTAAACCTGTAACATTGTCTTCTTTAACAAAATTATGGTCAATAATATACAGAAACAGTTCTTTGATCCTGAAATTGAGCAAGTTTTCATCTACATCTAAATTGTAAACATGACCTTTGTTAAAGCTGTTTATCAGCATTTTGGCGTAAGCAATTCTTTCATTTTTATTCCGAAGCACCAACAAATTCTGCTCAACTTCTGCAATTGCTTTCAAATACAACTCTGACCGATTTGATAGGGTGTTTTCGGGTATTGAATTTGTGATACAATTAGCCCAGCTAAAAGCTTTAAATTTGAGTCGGTCTCTGAAACTTAAGGGCAAAGCTTTCCCATGATTTTTTTTAAACTGATAAAAGCCCTGTAGTCGAATCTGAGCTCTTAATTTTTCTTCGTTGAGTTGTTTTGTTTTATGGCAAAATGAGTTATG
>CAMDNO010000211.1 GCA_945902955.1 Porphyromonas cangingivalis | reverse complement strand
ATACTTGTTTCAACACCCTCCATTTTATTCAGTTGTGCTTCAATTTCGGCCGGTTCAACTCTGTAACCTCTTATTTTTAACTGCTCATCGGTTCTGCCAATAAAATAAACAATTCCTTGTTCGTCGGCATACACTTTATCGCCTGTGCAGTAGCATCGTATAAGCTCGTTGTTTGGGTTTTTCAACCACACAAAAGCCTTGTTGTTGCGTTCATCCACGTATCCGGGCGATACACTATTACCTGCAACAAGCAACTCGCCCACCACTCCCGGAGGCACAATATTATGCTGTTTGTCAACAATATAGGGTTTGTAGCCCATCAGTGGTCGACCGATAGGAATTGCCTTAAAATCCGCTTGCGCAGCATCGATATAGTGTGCTAATGCCACTACTGTAGTTTCGGTTGGTCCGTAGGTATTTACCAATTTATAGCTCGGATTTGTAGTTTTCCAGTAGGCAACATCGGCGGGTGTAAGCGCTTCGCCTCCAATAATTATTAGTCGAAGTGATTTGCTGCTGATAGATTTTAACGCATCGGTATGTATTAATTGTCGCCAATAGGAAGTAGGCAAATCGAGCAAGGTAATGTGTTGTTTCTCAATAAAATGGCTTAACTCTGATGTGTCCAGCATTTCGTCGGTACGAAGATACAAAGAAGCACCACTGCAAAAACTACAAAAAATTTCCTCGATACTGGCATCGAACGAAAACGTTGAAAACTGCAATACCTTATCGTGTTGTTCAATTTGATAAAGTGCAATAGCTCCCGACACAAAATTTGCCAGATTACTGTTCGATATTTTCACTCCTTTGGGCATGCCCGATGAACCGCTGGTGTAAATAATATAGGCGGTATTGTTGGGTGCAAGTACCGAATAATCGACGTCGAAATGTTGTTTATCAAGTAATTCACTGGCTACATTCAGTATTTTCAATTCGCTATCGAAATTGTTTTCACGCTCCGAAACCAAAATAAGTTGTGCTTGGGCATTTTCAATAATATATTTTTTTCGGTCGTTGGGTAATTTGGTGTCGATGGTCAGAAATGCTGCCCCATGATGCAAAACAGCCATGATGGAAACAAAGTAATGATAGGTTCGATCAATAGCAACCGCCACAACACTGTTCGAATCGACGCCCGTTTTTTTCAAACTTGCTGCCAATGTCAAAATGTTTTCCGAAAACTCTGCATAGCTATATTGATTTCCGGCATCGTAAATGGCTATATTGTCGGGGTGTTTTTTTACAATATCCCAAAATGTTGCAATAATATTCTCAATTCCGTATGCTTCCGAAACCGGCGTGTGGAGTTTATCGCTGGCTGCCGATAGCGTTTCGGGCATTGCCAAAGGCAGAGAGGAACACAATGCTTCGGGTTGATTAACAGTATTTTCGAGAAAATAGCTAAAGTTTTCTAGTGCCTGCGTAATGCCCGGGAACTTTGCCCCATGGTGGGTAAATAACTTAATAAAATCCTGATTAACTTGTATTTGCAAGCGTTCATCGGGTCGTGCAATCAAGGTTTCGTTTACAAAAACCAATGAGGCTTGCTCGTTTGCTTTATCGGCCAATTCGGGATAGCGCTGAAATATGTTTTGCGTAAATGCGAGTGCTGTTTGAGCTTTCTTTAAATTTGATAGAACACTTTGTAAAGCTTGCAGCAAAGTTTCATTGGGTTGTAATTGAATATTTAACGGAACGATGGAGCTAAACAATCCGGCATCTACAAGTTGTTTCTCCGTAGTATCCATTTGTGTTAAAAGTCCGAAAGTGGTTGTTTCAGTATAGCTAAGCCGCACTAAATAAAGGGCAAAAAGTGCTTTTACTATTTCGCTAATCTCACTTTCGGGAGCTAAAGCCTGTATAAAAGAGCGTGTGTTAGTATCCAAACTTAGCTGAGCTTCGGTTTGCTTGTTGCTACCAGCCAAAAAAGGCCATGTGGAGTATTCGGTCTTTAGTAATTGCTTTTTCCAAAAAACTTCGTGTCTGGCTATTTTACTAAAATAAGCGGCTGCATGAGATAGCAAATCGCTGTCCGGACTTTCAATCTGCTCGCCCGGCAACAACAAATCTTCTGTGAGTACACGCTTTCCATTTGGGGAAAAAACAAGTTCGGGAACAATAAAACCATTGGTACAATAAAATCCTCGCTTGCCATCATGGGTTGCAATTTCGCCGGCTTTCCCATTTTTATTTTTAACTACAGAAGCTTTTGCAAGGGTGTAAAATTGGTTTTTTATAAATAATAGTGGGAGTAAAAACTCGTTGGCATGGTGCGATCCGAAATCTGTTGCCCGAAGCAAACGGTCAATAACCGTTGCATGTTGGTGAGCTAAAATACATCCAAAATGCGCAGGGCGTGTGCCAAGCCCGAAATAAGTGCGGAGGTTTAAATCCTGCGGAATTGCCTGTAAAGTTTCGGTTAGGAGTGCCTCCACTAATTTTTCGAAAGCACCGATTGCCGCTTCGAAACATTTGGTATTGAGTGTAAAAGCCGTTTCGTTTTCCGAAATTTCAAATTGTTCCGCTTGTAAAATTGCACCTGCATCCACTTTTTCGGCAATCTCGTGCCACGATATGCCATGCGTTTTTTCGTTATTCAGCATTGCCCAATTGCTTGCATACATGCCGGCATAGCGTGGAAGTGGAGCGTCGTGATAGTTGATTGCTAATTTTTTAGCCAACCCAATAAAATCTTTTTTTAGAACAATGCTGTTGTTGATACTAAAAATATAATCAACGGGGCGCAGTGCTGTTTTACCCGAAATTAAGATATCTCCACGGTGCGAATTATTGGCATATTCTGCTAATAACCAATCGTCTATAGAAATTATCTTTTGAATCTTAAAACCATTTTTTGTTAATATTTCGATGCAATGAGCTGCCAATTTACCTTCGCCAACTACATAGCAAGTAGGCGAATCTGAAATATCAAAATGTGAGATTAACGTATCGTTTAAGGCTTTGATTTTTGCTGTGGGTTGCTCCGTAATAAAATGCAGGCAACTTGTGATAGCTTCGGCTAACTGCTCAGCATAAGAAGCTTCGAAAAGTTCGGTATCGTATTCAAGCCAACATTCATAATCGTTTTTGGTTTTTTCTGCATTTAGATAAATAGCTGTTTTTGATGTATAATTCCCGATTTCCCGCTGTGTAAGCGAAAATTCAGTAAAATTGAGGTCGATATGCGGCCAGTTTTGCATTACAAATATAGCTCGAAAAACATCATTTGGATTTATTCCATAACTTTTGTTTAACTCCTTTGCCACTTCGCCATACGATACAGTTGAATTTGCAAATGCACGAATTATCAGGCTATTGCATTTTTCGATAAATTGCTTTATCGAATCCGTTTCGCTCCACCTTCCACGAATACAAACCATATTGGTGTAGTATCCTATCAAATTGTTTATCAGCTCATTATTCCTATTTGCTAAAGGCGAACCCACTACAATATCGGATTGATTGGCAGCAACACCCAAAGCCAACTGATAAGCCGACATAAAAATTGCGTACGGTGTGCTGCGAAATTTTAACGCCAACGCTTCAATTTTTCGGGTTAAATCAGCATCTATCATCCACCAATATCGTTTGCCGTTTTTTCCAACCTGAGTCGAATTGAAATTTCGCTTTTTGGGTAAATTCAACTCAGTAGGAATATTAAGCAATTCTTTTTTCCAATAATCGAGTTCACGCTTTGCTTTTGCCTGAATTTCAGGTTGTTTCAGGTAATTTGCATAATCGGCATTACGATATTGAATTTGCGTCAATGTTTCATTTTTATAGTAATTGGCTATTCGTTCCATCAGCAAATGCAACGACCAACCATCGAAAATTAAATGATGAGCAGCCATCAACAGTCGGTATTCGTCAGCACTCCAACGTACCAAAACAAACGAAAAAAGTGGTAATTGCTCAAACTCAAATAAGGTATTTCCATTCGATTTAACAACATCTTCGCAAGTTGAATCCTTTTCATTTTCAGGCAATTGACTTAAATCAATTTCGCGAATATCGCATGTCACATCAGGCATTAAATGTTGTACGGGATGCCCGTTTTTCAATTCAAAAACCGACCGAAACATTTCTTCGTGCTTTATCACCTCTACAACCGATTTTTTGAACCGTTCAATGTCCGGATTTCCTTTCAGCACAAACTCAATTTGTATGTTATGCGTAAGCCCTGTACTGTCGAGGCTGTTTACTATCCACAATTCAGATTGCTCGGGTGTAAGGGGAAATATTGTCTGCTCTGCATCCGTTTTCGTACTTGCAACTATTTTATTTACAGCACTATATTGATTGTTGTCAATACCTTGTGCCATTGAATAAATACTTATCCCATCGTAAAAATCGGTCATCTGTATTTCTACTCCAAAGTCCGACATTACCGATGTTATTAATTGCACAACTTTAAGCGAATGCCCTCCGGCTTCCATAAAATCGTCGGATAAACCAATATTGGTAACTCCTAAAATACGCTCCCAAAGTGCTTTTAATTTAGTCTCGGTATCTGACAGATTCTCATCGCTGATTGTTGGTTCATCTTCATTAATAACGGTTGTTTTAAGTAGTTCAGCTCTGTCAATTTTTTCGTGCGTAGTAAGCGGAAATTTTTTAAAAATAATAAAATCGGCAGGCAACATATAGTCTGGCAACCATTGTTTTAAGTGATTCCAAAGTTGCTCTTTTTGGGTTTTCGAAGCCTGATAAAAGTCTGAATTTATTGTTGTATCGAAAGTTTGCATGCGCAAAAAAGCCCTTAAACTATCATTTCCGCTACGATCTTTACTCATTAAAACCACATATTCGGCAACGCCATCGAGCTGTAAAAGTGCATGTTCAATTTCCCCAATTTCGATACGCAAACCGCGCAACTTTACCTGAAAATCGACTCTGCCAACAAAATCAAAACTACCATCGTCGTTTTTACGTCCAATATCTCCTGTTCGGTACATTTTTCCATGACCTGTAAAAGGGTCATCCACAAATTTTTCGGCCGTAAGCTCCGGTCTGTTCAGATAGCCTTTGCCTACACCAATTCCTCCAATACAGATTTCACCTTCTTCACCTTCGGTTACAGGTTTTTGGTTTTGATCGAGTATGTAAATATGGTCGTTTGTTACTTCGAAACCGATAGGAATTTTTTGCTCCGAACTTATTGGTTTACAGCAATAAGTAGTTGCGTAAACAGTTGCCTCTGCCGGTCCGTAAACATTAATGACTTTCGTTTTTTTGTAATCGAATATTTTATAAAATGCATCTACCAACTGTGGCGTTACCACTTCTCCTCCCACCGAAACCCATTTAAGATGCTCAAAATTCGGATGCTGTAAATCGCAATAACTCAATAAAGCCTGCAACATGGAAGGCACGAAAATAAGAAAGTTAATTTTTTCGTTTTCAATAATTGCTGATAACTTTGCCGGGTCTTTATCGGCTCCCGTGGGTGCAATAAAAAGTGTTCCGCCCATTCGAAACCAACCAAAAATCTCCCATATTGAGGCGTCGAAAGTATAGGGCGATTTAAGTAATACCACATCACCTTTGGATAATGGATAGGTATTTTGTGTGTATTCAATCAGGTTCACAAGTGCAGCATGAGGAATAAGAACACCTTTTGGTATGCCTGTAGAGCCACTTGTAAAAAGAATATAGGCTGTTGTTGTGTCCGAAATGTTAGGCAAAACTACAGTTGCTTTCCGATTTGTAGGTTCGCAATTGGGAACAACTGCGATAAAACCCAGTTCGGTAACAAAATCGGACAACTCGGATGTTGTAACCACCCATTTTACATCAGCATCGTTCAAAATGGATTGAATCCGCTTGGGAGGATGCGAACCATCGACAGGCAAATAAGCTGCACCGGCTTTGAGAATCCCAAAAATCCCAACCAGCATTTCGGCCGAACGCTCTAAACATAAACCAATTACATCGTTGGGTTTTACACCGGCATCAATGAGTTGCTTTGCAAAATTGTGTGTAGCTGCATCAAATTCACTATATGAGAACTTAAATCCATTGCCTTTGATGGCAGTTTCGTTAGTGAAACTTTTTACTGCATTCTCGAAAATCTGGATTAAGTTCATAGGAATTCAATTAAAGGGATATTAAAAGCAGATTCCACAACAAGAAAAAGAAATTCAAAGATAGTGATTTTTTGATAACTTTTTTTCTTTACTCGCCCATTATATATTTTACCAGTGCCTCCATTTCGATATCGTTAAACTGCCCTTTGAATGCGGGCATTTGCGACGAATTTGCTCTCTTTTTGCCGGGTTCGTTTATCCAGTTTTTCATTTCCTGATTTTTTCCTTTGTAAATTCCAACAATTTCGGTTACCGAAGGACCCACCAAATTCTGATTGGCTGCGTGACACATGATGCATTTTGAATCGAAAAGTGCTTTGCCCGAAATTCCCTTTTTTGCATCGGCTTCTGCTTTTAGTTTTGCTTCGTGTTGTGCTACTTTCAATTCGGTCAGGTATTTATCTGTGTTTTTTTGCATTTCTACCTGATATTTTTGTACTGCATTGGCACGGTAAAAATGCCGTCCTGTACCCATAAGCAACACGGTAATGGATAGTAAAACTACTATGCGCCCAAAATATTTACCTACATTTTCGGCTTTCGCCTTTGTTTCTTTCCACATATAATAGGTTGGTATAATGGCAATTACAGCGCCTCCAATAATGGCAATGAGTGTATCAGTTTTCAGTCCAATTGTTGGTAATGTAAACAAATTAAGGGTTCCAACTACAAATTGTACAAGATTGGCGTAAAGAGCTATTTTATACAATTGCCTTTGAAGTTCTTTTTTGTCGATATTACTGAATTTTTCTTCAAACTTATACTTTTTACTACCTATGTATCCCACCAAAAACAGCGCAGTAATGGCTAAAGTAGCTATTATAAAATGGAAATAACGGGTGAAAACCGAAGGTAAAAACAATGCATCCC
>CAMDNO010000210.1 GCA_945902955.1 Porphyromonas cangingivalis | reverse complement strand
ATTTCACTTCGTTTCATAATACTGATTTACAATTTATTCATTTACAATTTACTATTTCTTTTTTCATTTTCGCAATTTCAGTTAAAGCCCACTCCACTCCTTTTTTTTCGTATTTTTCGGAAAAATCCACATCATCTGTCAATCGATTTCCTGCTTCGTCGGTGGCTTTAAAGCTGCATCCGGCAATAAATGCTTCGAGAATTTTATCATAAGGCATTTTTAATTCTAAGGCTAAATGAATAGCTCCTGCCAATCGGTCTTCAGCACTGAGTTTTCGCTTCTGGTCGCATCCAACACGGTAAATGGTATCGCCCAACGCACGGTTCTGAAAGCGGGAAATCAAATCGACGGTATGTTCTGTCAATGCTTCTAAAGTAAATTCGTCGGGATATTTTTTCAGCAAAATAGCAGCCGCCTGCAACATGGTTTCGCGAACCGTAGTTTTAATTTCGGGCACAGCTAATGCCTCGTACAAAAACACAAATTTCGGATTGTATTTATATCCTAAATAGGCTGTAGTGGCGTGTCCTAAGTTGTGAATAAATAATTTCCTATCTACCCACGCTTTCATATTTACCTTTGGCGATAAGCCTTTGATGGCCGGAATAGGATTTTTAAAAGCCAATTTATCGAGAATCAAATTGTTGTAGGGTTCGGCAAAAACCTGTAAAATATCTGCTTCCATGTCTTTTTTAAGCATAATAGGCACCATTTTCCCGATACTTGTTTCAACTAATCCAACCAATTTATCGAAAGAATAATTTGTTGGTAATATTTTTTTCAATTCAACTTCGAAATAATCAGCCGCATTGCGCAAATTTTCGGCAATTATTATATCCAATGGCGAATTGTACATTTCGCGATGCCGGAGCATCAATCCTTTAGCTAAAAGCGGAATAGCAGCTGGCAAACCTTGTTGACCAATAGAAACAGCTACAATGTCGGCAGTTGCAATTTCATGAACGACTGCTTGTGTGTCCGTAGCTAAAACGCCTCTCACATTTTCAATTTTCAGCGTTTCATCCTGTTCCGATTTGATAATTACATTGTAATTGCCTCTTCTGTTCAATTCATCTATTATGGGTTCAAAAACATCTATGAAAACCACTTCGTACCCTCCACGGCTAAACAATTGACCGATAAATGAACGACCGATTTTGCCGGCACCGAAAAGAACGAGTTTATGACCCTGACTGCCCCCTAACCCCCTAAAGGGGGAATTGAAATGACCCCCAACCCCTCCCGTCTTCGTCGGGATAAATTGCGGGGAGTTGAAGTTAGCATCGTTTTGTTTGGTTTTATTTTTCAAGATATGGCGATTTTTTATTATCTAAAATTCTCGTATTCATTTAAAGTACTTTTGTAATAATCAACACTTACTTCATTCCCCTTTAGGGGTTAGGGGCAGTATTTGGAGCAGTTTTATTTCTATCATTTTACTCTCACCGGCTTTCAAATTATACTTTTTTATTTTCAATAAATTATTTTCACTCCAATGGCTTCCTTTTAATGCTTTATTTTCCACCAAAATATTAAAAACTGCTTCGAATTGCGTTGGATTTGTAACTTTTAATTGCACTTTTTTAGCTCCAACCTTCACTATTTCTGCTTTTAAATGGTCGAATGTGTAGCAGGTTTTGAGCTCTGTATCCACATAAATCGAAGGTAGTTCGGTTGTAGTGAGCAACATGGCTGTTTCGGCCCAGGTAGAACCTGCTTTTATTTCGCCAATGCCTTCGAACCAGTCGGTGGTGCTCACACGCTCGTTTATCCAACCCGCAGGCATATCGGCAATGGTACGCGTGGAGTGCGACATGTATTGCGGAATGGCTTGGGTAATTTCCTGTAATAATTTCAGATAAACCGGATTATTGGTGGCGCGATACAGTCGTAAAAGTGCCAAACCTGAGTGTGTGCAGATTCCGGGTGAACCGTGTTTGTTTTGTGTGTTGGCAAATACAGTACCGGTGGTTTTCATGTTGAGTTTTCCGAACAGACAATTGTCGGCATACTCATAATCGTAACTCATAACCCATGTAGAAAATTGGGCAGCCATTTCGCGGGAATATTGCAGCCATTTCTCGTTATGGGTTTTCTCGTACAATAACGCAAACGATTCGAGCATTGCGTAAGCCGATTCGCTATCAGGGTTTTGCATAGCATCGCCCGGACCGCCGCAGGTAATGCCTTTCGAAACGTAATCGTCGTACATTTTTTGCGCCGAGAGTTCCGCTATTTTCAGAAATTGTGGATTTTTAAAATAATCTGCTGCCAACACCAACTCTGCCGGCACAATAGCACCACTTGTAGAACCACCCACTACTACATCGCCTGTGGAGCTATCCACAAAATTGCCAAACTGCCCCCATTTGTTCCATAGACGTACAAAAGCATTGGCAACACCCAGTGTTCCTTTTTCCCATTGTGGGTTTACAGGGATTTTTCGGAACTTCATCAACTCCAATTGTTTTATGATATAGTAGAGCGCATCGCCACTTTTTCGGACCAAGTGCAAGTTTTTGAATTGAGGTTTCCGAATATCGCCGCCATACCATTTGTTGCCTTTTTCGCCACTATCCCAAAAGAAACCTGAGGGCGAAATGCCATTGGGAAACAGCCAGTTGAAATTTGCAACTACGTTTTTTATAGTCGTACTATCTTTCGAAAATAAAAGTGGATAAGTCGAAATCATACCACCTGTCCAGCCAATTTGCCAATCCTGCAAAAAGTTTTCGCGCATGCCAATGGCGTAATAACCCCACTCAGGTACAAAATTTTGGGTGTTAAATTTTTGTTCGATAGTTTTGTAGCATTCCGAAAAAGGATAAATATATGTAGTGGATGGTGTTGGTGCTAAATCGTGACGTGCGGCAAAGAATTGGTCGAAAACGGATTGAATATTAGGCGATTCAAATAAACGGATGCGCAGCGAAAATCTCACTTCGTCGCCCACCATAAAATTGGCAGGTACATCGGGCGAAGCTACCGAATTGTTAGCAATTTCGTATTTATATCGTTCACGCACCAAAGGCGAAACTATAGAAATACATGCACTTTGATTTTTGGTGTTTCGTGTTTCTTCCACATTGATACCATAATCGCCCCAAGCGTTGTTCTGAGTTGTAATAAGTAATACTCCCTGCTTGTTTTTGGGCGAATGAAAACCCACGCACGGCAATGTCATACCGCCACTTCGTTCCTGAATAAAGGATGGGCCTTCGTGAACATTCAGTCGGGGAACATCCGAAATAATCATTGGTTTATCATGTCCGATATCGCGATAGTCGTTGAGTTTGGGCGAATATGGAATTTTACGCGACTCGTATCGGTTCCCGTTGTAGGCCGCAGCAGGCATTAGTACATAATTCTCTTTTGACCAATTTGTCAAGTTAATTTCAACTGCCACAGCACTTTCTTTTTCGGAACCTTTGATTAATTTAAAAGTAAAATCAGCATCGATAATTCCATTTTCAGCAGCTTTAAATTGGGACACAACAATCCATTCGGCCTGTTGCGTTTTTATCAGTTGCTGATTTGTGTTTTTAATTTCAGCATTAACTACATAGCTATTTACCAACTTGTTGTATAAATTGTAGTCATAATTATTTACGCTGAAACTCAACGAAAGTTGGTTTTGAGTAAATAAATCCTGAATCTCGGTGGCACGAAGCAAAAGAAAATTCAGGGAAAATATAAGTAGAAAAAGATATTTCATGATACAATTTTTTAAGCCCCTTTAGGGCATAGCCGTCAAGCTAATTTTTCATATTTCCGCCCCAAGCCCCTAAAGGGGTGTTGATTAGTTTCGTCTCTGAAAAATAACCAATCTGATATTGTAATTATCAATACTAATCTCTGTTCCCCTTTAGGGGGTAGGGGCAGTAAATAAATCACTAAATTATAGAACTTCTTTTTTTAATATCTTCCTTAGCTTGAAGGCTATCCCCTTTAGGGGTTTGGGGTCAATATAGCGCAACATGGCTTCCACAAAATAATAATCGGCATACGTGAGAGGCACATCTACTTCGCTATTTCGGGGTAAATCGCCCACGCTGTGTTTCAGAATAAAATTGCCATTTTCGCCTTTTGCAGCTAAGTAATCGTGCGAACTCAGACTTATTAGTTGGCGTTTGGCAGCATTGATATAGCGTTTTGAATTTTCGGCTGACGCATATTTGCTCAGTTCTATTAGCGCCGAACACATTACAGAAGCTGTAGAAGCATCGCGTTTGGCATGGGGAATATCGGGCGCATCAAAATCCCAATACGGAACCAAATCTTTAGGCATTCGCGGATGGTTTAATAAATAATCGGCAATTCGTATGGCATGGTTCAGAAATTTGGGGTCTTTTGTTTCGCGATAAACAACTGTGTAACCATACAGCGCCCATGCCTGTCCACGTGCCCATGCTGAAGCATCGCTATAACCCTGACGCGTTTCTTTGTATTCCGGTTTTCTGCTTAGGGTATCGTAAGACACTACATGATAGCAACTTGCGTCGGGACGAAAATGATTTTTCAGCGTTCCTTCGGCATGCGTAACAGCAATTTTATAAAATGAACTATCGCCGGAAAATCGCGTAGCATTGAACAGTAATTCCAGATTCATCATATTGTCTATAATCACCGGGAATTGCCATTTACCCCAGTCCCACGAGCGTATCTGACCTATTTTAGGGTTAAAGCGTGTTGCCAGCGATTTGGCAGCATTCACAATAATGGTCTTGTATTCGGGTTTCGGGTTGAGGCGATAGGCATTACCATAACTACAATAAATCATAAATCCTACATCATGGTTGTCGGTCGTAAACTGTTCGCCTTTTACACGTTCCGAAAAATCTTCGGCCTGTTGCTTTGCTATCGGATTTTTGCTGTGTTCGTATAAATACCACAAGGTTCCGGGGAAAAACCCGCTCGTCCACCATTTTGCGTCGCTCGTAAGGAGCTTACCGTTCTTATCAATAGTGCGCGGTAGCCGTGTTTTATCGGTTTGCATGGATTGCGCCAATCGCAGGCTTTGCTCAGTTGAGAATGCAAGTGTCCGGTTGATAGTTGCTTTTAAATCAATGGATTTTAGTTTTTCGTTTTGCAGAAAACTATTCATATTTTCCATTTCAATACCGGCAAACATCACCGAGAATGTACCGTGCGTATCATCGTCGTAAAACGGACGATTCATGTAGTAATTTACATCTTCGGAACACATAGTACCCATGCAAATATTATGTACAGTACCATCGGTTTCAATTTGTGTGTTGAGTGCATTCCATCCTTTTTGTGCCACAGGTGCATACTTTTCTTTATTCAGCCAACCATTAGTTACTCCTCGCGCAATGGCTAAAGTAAAGATAGCTGTTCCGGAAACTTCCTCTTTCGAATCGGTACGATTCAGCACATTGTACCAAAATCCGCTTGGAGCTTGCAGTTTTACCAAGGCAGCCACATGTATTTGGAAATGTTTCAGAATGGGTTTGTAATATGGACTTGACTTTGGGAGATACTTCAACACTTCGGTAGTAGCCCATATTCCCCAACCATTGGCGCGCGACCAGTAAGGCAATTTTACATTGGGACGCGCAGAATAATTGGCATGCATATACAAATTTGCATCCGCATCCCACACCTGTTTTCGAAAAGCCAACACCTGTTTGGCAGCATCATTCAGAAACCATTCCTTTTCATTTTTATTCGTTACATAATTAGCAGCTTGTACCAGAAACGGTATTCCCATAAACATATCATCCACCCATGCGGTATATTTTTCGGGGGTCGTGCGGTTGTAAATGCCCGTTGTTGCATCGCGAATTTGTTCCTCTTTAGCATATTTCAGCATACGTGCAATAAAAGCCTCGTATTCGGCACGGTTAGCAAAGTTTTTTTCTTTTTGCAAACGATAAAAAAACGGAAGCGAGGGCGCTAATGTAAAATCGAGCAAAGGCGTGTTAAGAATTTGGTTATTTATCGATTTGAATTTGTTGAGTGTATTTACCTGATAATCAACAAATGGAATGCTGTTGAGATTGAAATCGCAAAAGTTGGTTGCCCATTCGTTGTATTTCGGATTTCCTGTATTTTCGGCAAGTACCTGCATTGCCCAGGCCATGCCACCATTGTGGTAATTCCACTGATAGGTTGTACCCCAGGGTGTTGGATTAATTACATTACCCATCACTTCCACCTTGGGAATAGTCCAGGTAACAGGTTTATTTTCAGCACCGCTGTACATTTTTCCGAATGAAATATCGGTTCCGATACTTTTCAGAATTTCTGTTTCGTTACTGTTTCCGGCAAATGGTCCAATCACCAACCAATTTGTTAGTTGTGCAATTTTTGAATCTACATATTTTAAATGTGTAAGTCCCAATGACGGTTTCTGAACCACATCGCTGCTGATTTTCCAACCTGTGCCGGGCGTTTGCATATAGAATTTCCATTCGCGGCCTGTGGTGGTCGATTTTACAACAAAATTGTTTGTTCCTTTTTGTAGATTTAGTGTAATTTTCTGAGGTAAAATAACATCGCGCTCTTCTACCTGCAGTTGAATTGGTTTTTCGCCTGATTTATTGTAAATCAGTTCGTTATTCAGCCAAATGGTACAAGCATCGTTGTGTTCAATTTCCACTACGAAAGATTGAGCCGTTTCGGCAAACAGTTGGGTAAATGCGAATGCAGTTGCCGGTTTGCCAAGCTGAAAAGTACGACCAAAGTCGATGCATTCGAGCGCACCAAAATCAGAGTTGGGTTTTGAAATTTCGAGTTGAAATTTAAAGGGAGTGTCGCGAATAAGTTTATCGCCAATAAGGCTTACAGTTTGGAGCGGGCTTCTGTTTTCAATATTAGTAGCAATAGCCACAAAATGGGGAAGAAATGCAATTAAAACAAGAATGCGGATACGGATTTCTTTTTTCATCGAATAGCGATTATCATTTTGGTATTTTGGATTTGTACCAATAATGACGAAAGA
>CAMDNO010000209.1 GCA_945902955.1 Porphyromonas cangingivalis | reverse complement strand
TGACCCCCAACCCCTAAAGGGGAGTTGCCCCCTAACCCCTAAAGGGGAGTAAGAAAAATTAGTATTGATAATTACAAAAAAACAGTATAGAGTAATATGAGTATAGAAAAAAACATATCAAACAATACTAACTCAGTTCCCCTTCAGGGGTTAGGGGTTTCTAACTCCCCTTTAGGGGTTGGGGGTTTCTTCAACTCCCCTTTAGGGGTTGGGGGTCTGTTTTTACTTATTTTATTTTCAGTTTCTTCCTTTGCCCAAACACCACAAACCATCACTTTTCCGGATATTGCGGTGAAAGGCTATGGAGACGCCACGTTTACACTGAATGCTACTGCCAGCTCTGGATTGGCAGTGCGCTATGTTAGTTCGGATGCGACAGTGGCAACCGTGAGTGGAAGCACGGTTACGATTAAGAAGACAAGCGCATTTACCGTTATATCGGCTTATCAGGATGGCAATGCAACTTATGCGGCTGCTACACCTATTCCGCAGTTGTTGGTGGTCTGCCCCAAAGCCACACTCACCGTTACGGCAGCCGACAAAACTATAGATTCGGGAAGTGAAACTCCTGCATTTACTTACAGCATAACGGGATTTAAAAACAGCGAAACTTCGTCGGTTATAAGCGGAACGCCTGCATTTCAACCACTTGCATCATCTTTATCAACAGGTACCTATCCTATTGTTATAAACAAAGGAACACTTTCGGCCACCAATTACGATTTTCAATTAGTAGATGGAAAACTAACCGTAAACCCCGGAACTGCTACTCCGATAGTGAACAATAATGATTCTTTGGTGAAAATATATCCAAATCCGGCATCGAACATACTTCATATCGATTTTCAAAATTCGTTCGACGTCGCAATACTTGATATGCATGGTAAAGAACTAATCAGAACTGGGAGTGTGAATAACGCTGTAAGCCTTCCAATAACCCACTTAAAAGCTGGTTTTTACTTTGTAAAAATATACAACGGCTCACGAACCAGCGTGCATAAAGTATTGATAAACAGATAATATATTTAAGTATATTATTTCACCCAAAACGGAACCTTTCAAACCAGCCATTTAAACACTATTGAGCGGGTGACTTTGAGTCACCCGCTCAATATATGCAAGTTAACGAACATACCCGACTACAAATTGAACTTATAAACCAATCGTTAGCCGAGTTGCATACCGACAGAAAACGAACAGATAAACCCCGAAATAGAATTGGGTTTATAACGGAATAGCATTAGTGAGAGTACGACTTCGAGTCGTGCCCTCACTAAATCCTTACAATTTCGATAATTCCAAAAGTATTTCCGTAATTATATATTTTATTTAAAAAATAGCTATATATTTGCATATCGGTATGTTTAAAATCTATACTAAACGAATATGAAACAACGAATATATATTGACACTTCAGTTTTTGGAGGTTATTATACAATATGAAGACAACGATTAAAAAACAGTTCGATGCAGTAGAATATATGCGTCAACAAAGAGATATAATGAGCGAAAAGTTATCAAAAATGACTAAAAATGAAATTGTTGAGTATTTTAAGACTATTCAAACCAATTCACAGATTAAACCGACTTCTCATTAATTTCTCGCGCCAGCTGTAGCGACAGCGGCATTAGATATTATCAAATGCGTTAGCTTTTATGTTCTTTTAAATTTACCTAAAACAAGTTCTAATTGTTTATACTCTTAATTTATGACTTTAAAAAAAACTATACATGTTCAAGGCATAGATGTAATCCTTTATGATAAAAACGATGAGGAATATATTTCTTTAACTGATATTGCTAGGCATAAAAATCCTGTAGAGCCCAAGGATGTGGTTAAAAACTGGATGAGAACCAGAAGCACGATAGAGTTTTTGGGTTTATGGGAACAATTAAACAATCCTCTTTTCAAAGGGGTCGAATTCGACTCCTTTCTGTTTAATGCAGGGGGCAATGCATTTACACTTTCACCACAAAGATGGATAGAGGCTACAAATGCTATTGGTATAGTTTCCAAATCGGGAAATATGGGTGGTACGTTTGCTCATAAAGACATTGCTTTTGAATTTGCATCCTGGGTAAATCCAATTTTTAAATTGTATTTAATAAAAGAGATACAACGATTAAAAGCCGACGAAAACAATAGACTTCAATTAGAATGGAATTTACAACGAACCATTTCAAAAATCAATTACAAAATTCATACTGATGCCATTAAAGAAAGCCTGATTCCTACTGAAATAACAACGCAGCAGGCTGCAATGGTATATGCATCCGAAGCTGACTTGCTAAACGTTGCTTTATTTGGAATTACTGCAAAACAATGGCGTGAAAGGCATCCCGAAGAAAAAGGAAATATTCGTGACATGGCATCGTTGGAACAATTAGTGGTGCTAAGTAATATGGAAAGCATAAATGCATTGTTAATTTCACAAGAAATGCCTCAAAGTCAGCGAATTTCTCAACTAAACAAAGTTGCAATTGCTCAAATGAAATCGTTGATAGAAAACACTGCAATTAAAAAATTGAAATAACATAAAATCATCTTTGTAAATGTAAAAAATATCTATATATTTGCAAAAAAATAACATGCCGCAAACTCCTTCTCCTCTAGTGAGGGTTGGGGAGAGGTATTCTCGCGCCAGCTGTAGCGACAGCGGCATTACATATTATCAAAAGCGTTAGCTTTTATTCCTACTCTTGAAACTTCGACACTTTCAACTATGTAGTGGAATAAGTTAGTAAACGCCTGCGCTAAATGCGTGGGCTTTAACTTATTACTTACATAGGGCAGTCGAAGGCCTCAAGAGTGTGATACAGTTGGAGTACCACGCTTTTTTTATGTCCAAAAATGAAGAAATAATCTTTAATAAAAAATATAAAAAATGGAACATATCTTTTTCTCAAATCAAGCACATAAATATATATCTGGTGTTTTCAATGGACAAATAACTGGCGGAGAGAGAAAACTTGTATTTAATATTATAAATGAAAATCTCTGTTCACTATTTGTTTATAATTTGTATGATATATCTCATAGTGTTATAAGAGGTATAAAACAAGCAAGAATAATTAAAAACGATGATAATTTAATTGTTATTAAAGGATATGGCTTAAGTTCAAATGGATTTCCAATAGACCAATTAATGGCAAAATTACGTATTGAAAACAATGAAATAATATCTATTGAATATATTGATAATGAGAAAGATGTATCAATTCTACACAAGAAAAGAAATATCATAAATAGTAACTTTTTCTTCGAACTATTTAATATGGATATGGACAATTTAGAAGATACACATAAAATTCTTAAACTTTTTAAAGAAGACTTTGAGCTAATTAAAGATTTTAAAGACAGTGTAGAGTTATCTGTATGTTGTAATTATTTATATTTCTTAACAAATAATCCAAAAATCACTGGTGATACATCATTGCACATTTTAGTCTGTATGACTAACTTTTATTTTCAACATAAGGTCATCCTTTTAAATAAAAGTTTACATGAAAAACAAAAAATGATACAATTACTCAATAGTAATGGGTATGCATTTCTTGCAATTATATCAGTTCTTTTATTAAATAATACCAACAAAGATCTATCAATTCCATTTAAAGATGATTTATTAACTGACAGAGCTAAGAAGATATTTTGGTTATTAGAATCTTATTATCTTTTTATTGAAAATGAATATAATTATTCCTTAAAATGGGAAGATGTTGTTCAAAGTAATAAATCAAAGTTTGAAAATGGTATTTTAAAACCATTTAACATCTCAAATTCAAAAGAAATAACAAAAGAGCTGTTTGATTTAATGTATATTGAATTAATATATTTTATCGAAAATCAAAACTAAATAATAACTTATACAATCTTTTAAAAATACAGAAAATTTTTTGAATGTCAAAAATTACCAATAAAAAAACAATATAAAATTATGCTTTTTTACAACCCAAATATTCGAAGAAAAGTCACTTATAAAAGATCTTTAATTTTCGGAAAACCTCAAGAAAGAGTTTTATATTCATATTCAATCTACGAAGATTTCGAAGTGATAGAGTTTGTATTTGACGAAAAAACAACAAAAAAGTATCAGTATAACATTGAATCTAATTTTCTTGATTCTTTAAGAGTCTATAACGAAAACAACGAACTGAATAGAAAATACTTTTTTGACATAACAAAACAAGATGATATTTTTTTAGAATTTAAAGAATCATATTTTAAACGAGATAATCAAGCTGGATGTTTTGGTAAGCTCGAATATGAGAATTCTGGACGTGAAGGCAATTGTAATCTTACGTTTCATCGAGTTGATTCTTATCTTGGTTATAAAATCAAATTAAAAATCTTCAGAAACGATTGTGGCGACTTTTCAGTTGAAGAATATTATAGTGAAAAAAACGATGAACTTCAATATATATTAGAGAATGAATTTGAGTATTTTGAAAGTGGATTAGAAGTACTCGCGAAGAATATTTTAAGAAACGGTTGGAATTAAACCATTGACAAACTGACAAAAGTCCTACAGCAAAAATATGCTTTCATGTTCATTGGCCGGTTGACGTGCATTCAGGCGGTTTTGCTTATGCCAAATGCTCAGCTCGGCATAGGCTCTTTGCCTATGTCGCGGTAAAAGCAAATCTCCTGATTTGCATATTAAAAATATCCTATTGCTCCGCACCTGTGTGTGGTATGATGTTGTTTCAATTCTACAAAGCTTTCGCTACGCTGTAGCTTAAAACCATTATTTCAAACTCATGCTCATGACTTTCGGAAATCGTGAGCAAGAGTTACCGAAGACGTGCTCATGAGTTGTTCAAGTCATGAGCACGATTATTTGTGAGTATAAGTCAATTTTTTTTATAGGCATCCTTACTAACGCTTATAATGCATCGTTACTAACGTTAGTAATGCATCCTTATTAGGTAATGTAAGACACCCTTACTATCTTGCCATCCCTGCTGGTGTTAGTGTGTCATCCCTGCTAACGTTAGTGTGTCTTCCTTGTTAGGTAATACAATGCTTTCTTGTTAGGTAATACAAGACATCATTGTTAGTAGCACTACTAATAGCGTATTAGTAACGCTACTAATTGTGCATTAGTAACATTACTAATGGTTGTTTAGTAGCGTTGCGTCTAAACATTACACCGGCTGCGTTTCAAACTAAAAACTTGAAACGCAGCTGTGTTTTTTTTAAAAACAATATTCACAAGTGTTTTGTTATAAAATCAGAAAGAAGTTTTGTAGATTTGCACGTTCAACTATAATTAGATAAATATATGATATACACAGTTAAAATAAATGAGAATACACCCAACGGAAAAAGGATTGTAGAAGAATTACGTAACAACTACAAAGATGTTGAGTTTGTAGATTCTACTGTAAATTCAGTTATTCTGGAAGGTTATATGACAGGTGATGAATTTCGTAAAAATGTAAAGTCGAGAATATACAAACACTATCAAGAAAATAGTCTTATTTAGCCACTTGGCAGAAAACGATTTGGCAAGTATTTTTATTGGACTTTCGCTTTGGAAAAAACATCCTTTGGAATATGAACATGCAATTAAATATGTTGATGATATTGTAGATGTTTGTGAAAATCTTGACAAAACATTTTATCATGTTAATGTTCAATTTGAAATTCATAAGCAGTATGGTAAAAAAGTCTATTGTTATAATCGAAATAAAAGCACAACTTGGTATATAATTTACGATATCGATTTAATATCTAATACCGTTTACATCCAGCATATTACATCAAACCACGTTACAATAACCACTTAACAGCTCCGCTACAAGTAGTGTGTAATCTCGCTTAGTTTGCTGTCCGTAGTTTCTGTAACTATGCACTATTGAAACTGGTGTTTGGTTAATTCAGTTAAGTTTCTAATCTTTCAAACAACCGATAGGCACAACCAATACCCCATAAATTCTTCTGTAAGCGACATTTCCTCCTGTAAGAATCATCAGAAATGATGGTTCTTTCATTATGCTAATAATAAACGAATTATACAACTGATTCCGTATTTTGGCGCTTTTTCATTCCGTAATTTGGCGTTTTATTACTCCGTGTTTTGGCTGCATTAAATCTGTAAATATTAAGCTACTCTGTAGTTTAAAATTATAATTGTTTGATGTGTGACTTTGAGTGTTGTATCCAAACACGTTCGATATGAAACATTATTACTGCTTAATGATATAATTGTTGTAGCTACAATACAGATATTATTTCTATTTTTGTACTTTCAAGTTCATCGTTAATTTAAAATCGAAATATGACAAAAAAGCACTTTGCCGGCATTGTATTCGTTGTAATGCTGATAACATCCTCACTTACAGCACAAAATCGTAAATTTTATCAAGAACCTACCTGGCAACCGCGCATCTTTTTGCCTTACGATGAGGTGATTAAGGGTAATTTTTGTCCACCTTCACCAACTGTACAGCTGACCTATAACGACCCTACTTTTGATGAAAGCCGACTAAGCAAAGTGCCTGCGCCCGGAGTGCATCCGCGTGTGCTGATTACTCCTACCGATTTGGAAGTTATTCGTCGGAAAGTGGCTTTGGGTGAAGAAGCTCCATTGGCATTTAAAGTTATGTGGGAAAGGGAAAAACGCAAACAAAATGCATTCTATGCGTTAGTTACCAAAAATGATAAACTCGGAAAAGAATTAGCCGGATTATTGGTTGAAAAACTCAAAAACTTAGAAAAAAAGCTTCCTGAACTGGAAAAACAACCTGATACGGAGAATCTTTGGTCGGTGGAGCGCTCCATAATGGCGCAGGGAAACCCCGACCCACCCACCGAAATCTGGGATTTGCTGGATTACGATTATTTGTACGATTGGTTGAAACCATCCGAGCGGGAATTTGCCCGACAGATCATTGCCCGCATTACGGCCCGCCGCTTTTCGAATTACATGATGTATCCCGACCATTTTATGATAAACAACCATCAGGG
>CAMDNO010000208.1 GCA_945902955.1 Porphyromonas cangingivalis | reverse complement strand
ATTGGGCTGGGCTTTGGCCTCGCTCCTCATAGCGCATAATCTCGCACTTAAAGTTAGGTGTCTACGTCAGGCTAAAAGCAAGGCTCTTGCCTCGCACATTAATACCGGCTGCGTTTCAATATAAAACTTGAAGTTTATTCCTTCTTCACTACCTCAATTTTTTGATCTTTGTAAAGATTTTCTTCCTGCAAAAGTGCAGTAACTTTATCGTTTATAAAAACAATCCGATAGGTTACATAAAAATTTTCGTAATAAATATATACCGATTTATAATAAAGCTCTTCAACAAATTCCTGTTTGTCGTTGGTGTAAAATGCAGATTTATACGGCTGCCTCAGAATGCTTTTCACTTCCTGTTTTGACATGCCGGGCTTTATCAGCTCAATTTTTGCATAAAGCGGATTGTTGTCAAATAGAGGAGGTTTAGCATAAACTGCTGATATACTTACACATAAAAAAGCTATCAGAATTAGTCTGATGCCGGCTGATTTGAAATTTTGGATTTGTGTCATAATGCGATTTTTTAGTAACTGTATTTATTAATGTATTTTTTTCTTTTACAAATCAAAATCCGCCATAATAATAGATATCATACGTTATCGTAGCCGGAAGTTCGAAAACTTTTGAGCTTTGTGTATAGCTTCCAAGTATGCCTATACCGTTTGTTATATTCGAATATACCTGAACCGGTTCGGAGAAAAAGTCATCACTACCTCCATTAGAGCTCATGCTTTTCAGGTATTGATAGTACGATTCCGAAATACTTTGTAATTCTACAATCAGCTCTTGTTTTGTGACAACTCGTGTACTTACGTTTGGTGAGGTTGTTGACGGATTGTAGCCATCTTTGTATTTCACATAACTATAAAAAACACGTGTTTTTAATTCGTACGTTTCACCATCAATTAGTTGGTCGCTAAATTCATTATATGAGATATACGAACTTATTTCGCCTAAAATATCAGCATTGTTATTGCCAAATACCAAATCGTCGGTAGTTGAATTTACATAAGTATCAAACACTTGTCCGTCCTCGTAGTACGATTTGCCTTTGATCACCAAGCGGTAATAATTTTTTACATTTGGCACATCTTTAAACCGAATGCGTAAATCTAATCCTATGGTAGAGCTGTATCCTGTTGTGTCTGCTATATAAGGACCCCCATTCTCGCTATGATACTGAATCATTGGAGCACCGCCCAACGAAACACTCGATGAATCGACTCCAATAATTATTTGTTTGGGAACAACGTTGGTACTGGCATTTACTTCGGCAAGCTGAGGTGCGTAGGCTACAAATTTTACTATGTCGTTTTCTTTAGGAAAATAAGTTCCTGTGTAATAGCCTCTTGTAGTGTGATTTAATTTTTCGACAAAAATGTCGTTTACATATAATTTTACTTCGGCATTGGTAATAGCTTCAAATTGCGTATCATCTTCCAAAAAGAATTTGCTGCGCGAAAGTTGTACTTTAACCACCGAATCGGGGGTTACAAAACTATTTAAAACCAACATTGCCTGTTGTTGCTCGCCATTAAATTCCAATGTGTTGATACACGAATAAAAGAATAATGATACGGCTATAATGAATAATAAATGGAACTGTTTCATATTTTTTTAAAATTTATAACTGTAACTTACAGAGGGGATTATTGGAAAAATAGTAATTTTTTTCAATGATTTAGAAGATTCCATAGTACCATTGTTGTAATAAATATAATCGTAATCGGGATATACAAAAAATGGATTCATACGATTGGAAGCATTGTACACGCTATAACTCCAGGTACGTATGCCGTGTTTTTTCTGTTTGTGAAAATTGACTCCTAAATCTAAGCGTTGGTACGAAGGCAGCCGATAATTGTTGCGTGCACTCAAATAAGGCACGGAATTTACAAAATCATAGCTATTCTGTCCCGGCATAGTTGGCTTGCTGTAGTTTTGCAAGGCCAGCGAACCTGCATTACCTGTACTATAAACCCAGGTGCCTGCAATATCAAATTTGTCGCTGAATTTATGCGCTACCACCAGACTAATATCGTGTCGGCGGTCGTATTTTGCCGGAAAAACTTTGCCGTAGTTAATTTCTTGCCCCGGTCGGTCGAACAGGCGTTCGGTTTTCGACCATGTGTATCCCACCCAGCCGGTAGTTTTGCCAACTGTTTTTTGTGCCAGAAACTCCACACCATACGCCCAACCACGTCCGGAACTTACTTTGTCTTCCCAACCCGATGCCGACGACATAAACGATGCACCATCTTTATACTCTATCAGGTTAGTCATCGATTTGTAATAACCCTCAATAGACAAATCGAACAGTTTAGCTAATTCGTAAAACACGCCCGCCGAGTACTGATGCGACCGCATGGGTTCAATACGCTTAGTAACCGGCACCCAAAGGTCGGTTGGCAAACTCAGGCTCGAATTGGACAGCAAATGAATGTATTGATTCATAGAGGTGTATGAAGCTTTAACCGACAGTAAATCAGTAATCAATGCCCGCAAACTTAGGCGTGGCTGGAGCGAGTTGTAAAACTGGTTCTGAACATAAAATGCCGAATAATGTAAACCTGCATTGACTTTCAGAAATGAGTTTAAGGTAATATTATCTTCTAAATACAATGATGCTTCGTGTGCATAAATATTGGCATTGCCAAAGGTGGTGTCGCGATTTAGCGTGGTGCTGTCATCTTCGAGTTTCGATTTAAAAACCTGAACTCCGGGCTTGAATGTGTGATTTGTATAGTTTACACCAAATTTCACTTCGTTGGCGGTGTTTGGCGAATAATCAAAATCCACTTTAAAACCTATATCTTCGATGCCCGAATTGTATGCGGCCGACATTTTTTCGTAGTTGTGCACAGTCGGTTTGTCGGCATACTTTATGGTTTCGTCGAAAGTGCTGCCAACCAACATATTGAACCGATAGCGTGAGTAAGTGGCTGCAGTATTCATAAATAGTTTGTTATTCACAATATGATTCCAACGCATGGCTGTGATTAAATTTCCCCATTTCCAGTCGAGCTGCATTCTGTTTTCACTAATCCGATTTGCTTCTGACGAATAGCTATCCTGAAATTCGCTGTAAACCACATCGTCGCCCATATAAGTGCTTAGATACAATCGGTCTTTTTCGCTAAACTTATGACTTACTTTAGCATTCAAATCGTAAAAATAATAGCCTGCCGAAACATCGCCACCACCTTCGGCTTTGGCAGCCAATTTGATAGCCGGCTGCGCCAATAAGTCCAAATAGGTGCGGCGAGCAGAGATATTAAAAGTAGTTTTATCGGAAAATAAAGGTCCTTCGAGGTTGATTTTGGATGAAATTAATCCAACCGTTAAATTCCCTTTTAATTTTTGGTTATTTCCATCGTTCATTCGGATATCTACCACCGACGAAAGCCGACCACCAAAGCGCGCCGGAAAACCACCCTTGTAAAGCGTTACGTTTTTAATGGCATCGGCATTGAAAGCCGAAAAGAAACCCGCAGCATGATTTACATTGTAAATAGGTACTCCATCGAGCAGAAACAGATTTTCGTCGGGACCACCACCACGCACATAAAATCCGGCTGAACCCTCCGTACCTGCTTTTACTCCGGGCAGTAGCTGAAGTACTTTTATAACGTCCGTTTCGCCAAAAAGTACAGGAACCGATTTTATCAAACTCACAGGCACTTCGATGGTACTCATTTGGGAACCTTTTACGCCAATTTCTTTTTTTGTACCCAATACCGTAATTTCCGAAAGTGTAGTGTGTTGCTTCAATCGGATGTTAATAACCGTGTCTTTGGTTAGTTTAAAATTCAGACTTTGCGCCGTGTATCCAATATACGAAAACTGCATTGCTGCGCTTCCTCGGGGCAAAGTGATGGAGAAAAATCCATAATCGTTTGTTACCGTTCCCTTTTTATTGTTTGCATCAAAAACCGAAGCATTAATAAGGGTTTCGTTTGTTCCATCATCAGTAATATAACCACTGATAGTAGCATTTTGACTAAAAATACCATAAGGTATAAATAAGCAGAGAAATAATAGATAATTTAGTTTGTTCATGAAAGAAAAAGTTATGTTTTTGTGAAAATTATTTGAAAATAGTTAATGTTATTAATTTATATTTTTTGAAATACTGAGACCAAATTTTGGCTGTTTAGCCATGTAAAATGTTTGATAATACCGGTCTAAGTTCATCATTTTATTACTTAAATTCAGACTAATAGCTATATCTTTCAATGGCTGATATACTATGCCAAATGTATAAAAATAATTAGTGAACACATTACTTTCAAAAGTTTTGAACTCTTTTAATAAAGTACAACTTTCGAAATTTACTTTTGCATTCCAATGTTTTGTGAACTCCCAATTAATATCGGCTCTAAGTTCAATTCCGGCAATGTTTTGATATTGATAATCCGTATAAACCGCCCATTGCGAATATGGATTTTCAAAATTCTTTAGCGGATATAGATAATTACCGATTGTATTTGGTCGGTTGTTGATTACAGTATTTCCGTCTTTTTGTCGATAAAAAACAGAGTCTTGTTTATGCCTAAAGTTATAAAGCCAGCCATAATAACGAAATTCTGAATTTATTTTTGCTGTAAATTTTGATTTTTGAATTCCAAATTTAGTTCCTAAAACGAGTCCGCTTTTTTCTAAATAATTTGAATTTTTTGAATTTCGAACTTCGTATTGAAAATAATATTCTGTGTTTTTTGAAGTATGGTATTCGCCGTTTAATCCATAACAATTGTATGGGTCATTGTTAAAAAAATCGTACTTGTTGTTATAGTAATTCCATGAATACTCATTAACATTGTAATTTACGCCAAGCTTTATCCATTTTTTATCGGTTACTCTAAGGTTATAGCCAATACTATAATCGGTAAGTTCTCCCAAAGCTAAGCCAACACCATGCGACAAATCTCCAACTACATGAAAACGAAAAAAAATATTTTTCCAATCGAGCAAAATATCACTACCTTGAGTATCAATATTATAGATTTTCAGCCCCTCATTTAAACGATTATTTACAAAGCTGCCTGCTTTTATTGAGACTTTTAGCGAATCGCTAAAAAATCGAAATTTTTCATTTATCTCAAATTGATAAATTGGATAAACAACAAATTTATTTATGTCGTTTGCCCCATACGAAATTCCTCTATCTTCTACCATCAAATCCAAAAGTAAACTGTATTTATTCTTGAAGCTTGTTTTTGTTTTAAAAAGTCCATAAAATGCACCGTGATAGAGGGGAGCATCTGTTAGATAGTTGTATTGACGATATTGAGCTTGTCCAAATTCATTTGTAACTATATCGGCATTATAATTATAATTACTTACTCCGTACATGTTTTGGAAAAGCATTTTTGCTTCTAAATCAATATCGAAACGCAAGGCAGTTGAATCTTTTTTTACCTGACTTGATATATTATTTTGAATTAAAATAATACAAGCTATTATGCAAAATAGTCTCTGAATCATGGTTGCTTTTTAGAATAAATGTATAACATACAATCATTTTTGAGCATCAATAGAACCGTTTTGTCATAAGATTCGGAGTAACCTAAATATACGGCAACAAAGGTGTGAGTTTGATTTGTAAATCGTTCGTTAAATACAATTGAACCATTCTGATAGTTGTATTTGTAATCAGTTTGAATAAAATCAGCTAGCGTATTGTTAAACTGCTTAATGGCAGCGTTTTGATATGCTATGTTAATTTCAGTAATGGCATTGTTCGCATGCATAGTGCTATCCTGATTTAATTTATAAGTTACAAGTTTCTTGCTAGTAGTATAAATATTACTTACTCCTTTCCAATCGTACCAATTACTCCAATCCGAAAGCTCACCATAATTATCAATCGCATAATATTTTGTTCCTCTCTTGTCGGCAATGCTGTCCAATTTCCACGCACCTTCAAACCCAATTGTTGTAAATTGTTGAATATCGGAAATCGCCTCACCCGAGGGTAATACAAGCGAATATGCCCAATAATAATTCGTGTTTGGTTTTAGAAAAGAGAAATTTCCATTCACAAATATGCTCCATTCGCTTTGGCTCAAAATTTTCTTTGGCGGATTGATAGTATCCAAATAAATTCGATATTCTTTTGCATACAAAGCCAAACCATCTTTCCTTCTCGAAACAAAATTAACAACACCTTCACGAATTGGTACATTAACGGCATTATTTAAGGGAGTAGGGTCTCCAAAACTCAAACTGTAGCCGAAAATATCGTTTCCCTTTTCGCACGAAAGGGTAGAGAAGATGATTAAAAGAAAAATTATTTTTTTCATTCGATTATTTTTTAGATTTATACTTATTACTTTGGCAATCGATATGTCAAACCAACCACAAAATCGCTGTTTTTCAACAAGATATGACCGGATTGTTGGAGATAGACAGTAAATCTGTCGTAGGTATAAAGTAGGTTTGATGTGTATCCAAAGTCAAATAACATACTTGGATAAATGGTTTCCATACCGGCAGATATGGTAAACCCGAGGCTACTGTTTTTGAAATAGTAATCGGCACCAAATGTCTGACTTGCTGAGCTTGCTACAAAATTATTCACAATTCCTATTCCTGCAAGCATATCGTTTTTATAGCGCGCATATTCGCCATTTTCGTAAAGTACCGAAAACCGACCTCCAATAGGGCGTAATGCAAAACGGCCAATAGGAATATTGAGTTGTACATCGGCAGTTGTTCCAAAACCGTAATAGTTTTTGTTATCAAAATCTTCCGGATGATTATTTACATAATCCGAAACTTTAATTGTACCCAGATAAGCATAAGCTCCATACGAAGCATTCAGGTATTTACGCGTATACGTTTGATAAATATTTACCTGCCCCAGGTTATTGGCCATCAAGTC
This sequence comes from Porphyromonas cangingivalis, assembly GCA_945902955.1. Taxonomy (GTDB): domain Bacteria; phylum Bacteroidota; class Bacteroidia; order Bacteroidales; family Paludibacteraceae; genus Paludibacter. The sequence goes on along the minus strand of CAMDNO010000208.1, from coordinate 90 downwards.
GTTGTACAAATCAAGATACTGAGTGTTTGTGTATTTTCCACCTACATAATTTGTTGTAAATGCCGTATCGCGATGCATAGGTTTTGTAAA
>CAMDNO010000207.1 GCA_945902955.1 Porphyromonas cangingivalis | reverse complement strand
CCACCTATCTCGTCGCTCTGACCGCCATATTGCAAAAATTCGCCCGGATAACCCCAGTGCCCATAGTTTTCTAACCAAAGTTTCAAGCCATATTCATTGGCTTTTTGGCGTAATCCACCCACGTAATGATAGGAAATGCGGTCGGCAATAATGCGTCGCAAATCCCACAGAAAGCGGTCGGACATATCGGCACTGCCCACTACACGCCCCGAAATTACGGGCAGAAAAGGCGTTGGGTCATAACCAAACTGTTTTTCGAAATCGGCAGCTAAGCCGTCGGTCCAGTTCTGCGCACCCGTTTCGTAACTATCAGCCACAATGTGTTTTAGCGCAGTTCGTTCGCTTTCGGACAGTCGTTTTGTAATTTTTCCAATATAGGCTTCAAAATGACTTGCAACCCATTCACTATTCATTTTGTCGATTTCCAAGCCGGTAGCTTCTACCGATGCCGGCGCATTTTTTTGTCCGGTAGGCGTCATTCCAATGCGTTGAATTAGCCATTCGCCGGCAGGCACATCCCATTCCAATGTGCCGTCAGTCTTCATTTTCGCCGACAGATTTATCACTTTTTGCGGTTGTATGGCCAAGTTATTATCAGACATTTCGGCTTGCGGTTTCCACAAATATGCATCCCAAAGCGGTGCCGGTGTAGGCCAAAGTTTAGCCAGTTGTTTTTCGGCAAAGCGTTCGGTGCGTGCTTCTCCCGAAAGTGCAATTTCGGTAAATCCTGCTTTCCCGTTTATGCTCGAAAAAATCAACCTGAATTGCGTAGAAGCCGTAGCAGGAAATGTTTCGCAGATAGGAGCAAAGGGGATAAAACCTACACTAGTACTGTTATTTGTACGTTCGATGCTGAATTTTTTAAGCGTTTTAAAAGTACCATCGCTTTGTTTATACTGTAACTCGCCTTGCAGTCTGAAACTAGTATGTGATGGGTAAAGCGTTAAACTACGCACGGTGTATTGTTGCGGTTGACTAAAATTGAGCGTAAACGTATTGGAAACAGAAGCGGGAATATAGGTTTCGGCAGTCTGTACACCATCGAACCACGCTTTGATAGCGTCTGTTTCGGGTGCAGCAGTGATGGTAGCATTGGCATTCGACAAATAGCTGGCATCATTAGCGGGTGCGCTGTATGCCACCACTGCCACATCCTGAAACTGTGCCGTTGGTGATGCAAGTTTTACTGATAGCTTTTGCGGCCCTTTTACTTTGAGCTCCGACATGGTAAGATAGCGCATCGATTGCTCGGGTTTATTCCACGGTCCGCCGGACTGGCTCCAACCCGGCGCATTGAACAAGCCAATGTTCACGCCCGTGCGTTTCCCTTCACGAATGGCATGATCTATCATCCGAAACCATTCTTCGGTCAATGCTTTTACCTTTCCTTTTTGCTTTATCTCATCAATATTACCAATCAACGCTTCGCCAATGCCCACTTTAGCCATTGCTTCGAGGTCCTTGGTAATGCCTTCTTTGGAAATATGGTCGCTAATCCAGTACCAATACACCCAAGGCTTAGTATCGGCAGGCGGAGTTTTGAAATTCTCCAACAATGCATCCGAAGTTTGAGCTTTCGCAGAGATTAATGCACTTAGGAAGATAATTACCAGGGCTGAATTTTTAAGTATTTTGTTCATGCGATATTTTTATTAGACACCTAAAAAAGTTAGGCCATTATAATTATGAATAACTCACTAAATTACCAATGTTTTGAGTAAAGTAGTTTCGTTATTTTTCGAACTTATTTTTATTAAATAAACACCTGACGTATTTACATTAAAATATGTTTTTCCGTTTAAAATTTGCTTGCTTTGAATCACAATACCACTGATATTGATTAGTTCGGCTTTATAACCATCTTGGGCAACTACAATCAGGTTTCGGTTATTTATTGCAATATAATAGTTGTTTGATATTGGGTTATTTATACGTGTATTTACATTTGTACGCGGCGTAGAATCGTTACTGAGCGTAATAGCATCAATATAAAAGGTTGCTATTTCCTCTGTTTTTTTTGATTTGGAACGTTGAGCCAAAAGATTATTTCCGACCAGTATAAGCGCTAAAAATGCTATAATTATATTGATTTTCATGGTGTTACGTTTTAAATTATTGATGTACTTATAAATCGATTACCTGCGAACCTTGGGTTAACTGTACCTCTTGTTTGTTCCATATTATTGTTCCGGTCAAGCCAACGGGTAACACAATCACTGCGTGTAGTTTACCTAAGGTAGATTGGGTCAGATTAACCGTAATTAAGCCTAGTTTGTGTGGTACTTTGCATTGAATGGTAGTTAAAGAGCCCATTTGGGGTTTGATAAGCACGCTTGTAAATCCATCATCTTTGGGTTGAACACCTGCTATATACTGCGACATAAGCGTAAGCGGACCGCCTGCCCAACCGTGGTTATAAGAACCTCCACCATAAGTGCCAGAGCCTACTCCCCAACCTTCCCACAGTGTAGATAACTCGCTATCAACCATCACCTTATAACGCGACTTCATGCGATTAATACCTCCTGTGGCATCGTTCATCACAAAATAGGCTTCGAGAATATATTTTTCGAGGTATGGTCCGGCAAAATTAGTAGCATCCAAAAGGGTTTTGATGGAAGTCCATTGTGTGCTATCCGAAAGTCCGGCAACCACTGCCAATCCATTTCCTCTATCATCCGTTGGTCCATAATACGATGGTGAGCGGTATTCTTTACCAGTCCAAAAAGTTTTATTAAATGCTTCTTTTAATACTTGTCGTTGTCGTTCATATTTTGCTGCATCTGCTGTATATCCTTGTAATGTAGCCATTTTCGACAACGATTCCAGCGCCATATAATACCAAGCATTTTCGCATAAGTGCATATCAATACTGCTTCCCCAATCTGTCCAATCCCAAAACAAACCATTTCCTTTTTCGGCTAAACCAGGGCGGTGGACTACCAGACCTTGCGCATTGAGTTTCCATAAATCCATGTATCGTGCAATTTTTGGATAGGCATATTCAACAAACGCTTTATCGCCCGTATAGCGGTAGTAATTCCAAAATCCATATTTGCCAATACTTGCTAATGATTGCTGTGGAAGTTCGTTAACCCATATTCCTGGTATTGGTGAATAAATGGAGGCATCGGGTCGTTGCCATTCCAGCAAGTTCGACATCGATTTTTTTATCGCTTTAACCCCCATACTATCGCAGGTATACAAAATTTGACCCATAATAATTACGGCATCACCCCACCACTGAGCGCGTTCACGATCAGGATCTTGTATGGCATCGCGCATATTTAAGTCCATGGTATTACGGGCCTTTCTCCAAAGGGAATTTAAAAATGCATCATCACTTTGAAACAATCCAATGTGCTCGGTAGGGAATGAAGTTCGGCGATAGCCCAGTTTAAGCACTTTTATACCTGCAGGAATTGTATACTGTACTTTGTGCCCGTTCATGTACCCAAAAGTTTCAAATTCCTGCACACCCGCACGGGTAACATACTCTGTACGAACATTGTATTCGCTACCTCCTTTGTAATTATCGGTGCGAATATCAATAGTAACTCCGGCTGTGGGCGCTTCAATTTGAAGATAGGGAGTAATGGTGTAATTTACAGGAAGATTCATTTCAATAACAGCACCATTGGACACAAAAGGGTAGGTAAGCGTATTTGTATAATCCACTATGCCCGAATTTTTCCATTGCGGGAATGGTCGTTTCCAAAGTTTGTTCCATGGAGCACTGCCCGCAGCAGCAACTTCCACTGTTGCCGCAAAGTTGGTTTCGGCGTATGCAGGCAGCATCCAACCGTCGTACTTCTCTTTTGATGTATAACGGATATTACTTTCCGATAGTCGGGTGTTGGGTTTCGGGTCGCCCGTTTCGCTAAATGCATCGCAAGTATGAATTTTCCATGTTTTATCCGAAAACAACGAGACTTGTGTATTTTGAGCTTCGAAAAGAAAACCTGCTTTCCCACTGCTTTTGTGGCTATAACCATCTTTTCCCCAATACCAAAGCAAAGCCGCAATGGTATTTTCGCCTTGTTTCAAATATTTTGTAATGTCAACCTCATCGTAATAGGTGTCCGTTGGAGTAGGTCCCCGTTTCAACTGTCCTTCAAAAACCACCAGTTCGCCATTGATATAAAGCCAATATTTTGAATCGGCAGCTATTTTGGCAATCAATGGTTCGCTCGGCGCATTAGCAAGCGTAATTTTTTTACGCAACATCAACCATTGGTTTGGGGTACTAGGACTTGTTGGACTTGTAATCCATTTCGTTTTGGCATTAAATAACCCATTTGTTTCGTTGGCAATCCATTGCGCACTGTTTGCTTTATTTTGTATATCACGGTAGTATACAGCCACTTCAGCAATATATTTTAAGGGTGAAACATCCACCACAAAATCTTTCCATTCACCGGCTTCAGTAGCATTTATCTTTTTTATACTTTCAACAGAATAGCCGTTAAGGTCGGTAGCTTTAAGCATTACATTTACTCCGGCACTGCCTATTTGCCCAACAGGAATGTAAACTAAGGAGTGTAAATAACCAGGCATTGTGCCACCAACGGGAATAGCGCCTTTTAATTCAATTTTTGGGCCTGCTTGCCAATTAAAGGCGAGACTACTTTTGTCGAATTTCAAAACTGTTCCTTTGTTATTTACTATGCTCTGCGTAAATGGATTAGCGGTTAATTCATTCGTATTTCCTAGGTATTGATTATCAATTTTCAGAACCCATTTGTTGGTTTCGCTTTCATCTTCAAAATTTAGTTTAAAGCCACTTCCATCAATAATACTTTTGGTTCGGGGCTGTGAATTATCGCTCAATTCAAATTGGTCGAAGAGATACTTTGCTTCGCCCCAACCGGAGCGTGGATCATCCCAATTGTTACTCAATATCATTTCGAAAAAATTCACTTTTGTATTCAAATAATTTACGCCGAGGTCTACAACCACATCTTCCCACACTCCATCCTGTGTAAGTTTACCCACAAAAGGTTGTGAATCTGTTCCATTAATGCCTATAGTAAAATTTTTGGGCTGAATAGTTCTGTAGCACATAATTTTCAGGTAGCGATTTTGCTGGGTAATCGTTATCGGAGTTTTCGGTGTAAAAAAAATAAAATTTCCCCACCAGTCAGCATTTTTTACATTTATTGCCTGCACGCAGGTCGCAGTTTTGTTTACGCCTGTTACATCCGGATTAGCTACCAAGCTGGGTGCACCATTAAATAGGTTGCCATCGTACCAGGTTCCGGCACCATTCACTACAATATTGTTTGTTCCACCAGTCTCAAAATCGGATAGAAGTTGAGAATAGGTGGTAAAATTGCAAAGCAATAAAAACAGGAAGATAATAGAGGTGATTCTTCTCATAATAAATAATTTAATGAAATAAGTAATTAGAAATATAATAGCTTTTACAAAATAATTTTAGTTGCATACTTTTTTTCGTTGGTTCCGAGCACAACAATATATATACCTTTAGTAAAAGGCAAGGCAACCTCAAATGAGCTACCAACCTCCATTTTCACTTGTTTACTGAGCATCAGAATTCCTGAAACATTCATAATCTGAATTTGTACAGACTGCACTTGAGTAGAACTCAGCACTAATTGTTTTTTATCATTTATAGAATAATTTAGTGCAAGTTCGTTCAAAGTACTTTTTAATGCGGTATTATCGGGTGCTAAATTGAGCGTAAAGCTGTTTACAAAACTTAGTTTTTGGATGGAACCATCGGCATTAAAAACCATCGGACTACTCCAATACTGAAAATCGTGCCCTTTAATGCCATCAGGGCGCGAACCCCATCGGTCGGCCATCCAAAGGTAGGCAGTGCCTGTAGTTGTTGGTATTTCGGCAATGTGTGTTTGCTGACCATGGATAATATTATCGCTTGCATCTAGGTATTCCGACGAAGCCCGAACGGTACCTCCATTGGCTTTTGCCGCCACATTCACTCCATTGGCAAAAGCTTCCAGTTCAATAACGCGCGAAAAATCACCACTTTGCGAGCCACGTACGATGAGTCGGATTTTATTGGTAGTAACCGCTGCAAATATTATTTTGCGCCAAACCAAATTATTATTAGAGATAGAACCACCGGGAATTATTTTCCAACTCATTCCGTCCCAATACTCTACATCAAAAGCCGTGTTGCCGCTTTGCGCGAATGTCATCGTTTCGGTTGGAGTTGTGGCACTTCCATCCTGAACGCTAAATACATTGACCTGCGATATTGATTTTGTGCCATTAAACGTAATTTCCAAACTGTCTGGAAAATAGCCAATTGAGTTATCGTTCCAGCCCCCGGAGTTTCCCCAATTTGCACCTGTGCGGTCACCATCGATAGCAGCCGAAGCAGGAAATTTTGTTTGTTCGGCATTATTGATATTTCCCCGATAATTATAAGGACCCAGTGGGTTTGCGGATGTAAAAACCTGTGCCCCGGAACCTTCGGTGCAGAATTGGCACATTTTGTCGGCCAATACATAATACGTTCCATTTCGTTTGAACATGGAACAAGCTTCGGCACTGGGCAAAATCACGCCACTATTTGTAAGCAGCGACCCCATAAAATCGTCGGTAAGCCTTTCAACGGTTATAGTATGGTCGGCAAGGGTAGTGTAAACAATGTAACCTTTTGCATCCTCGTCAGCAAACAAACTAAAATCGCCCACGCCTTTTGCCGAATATTTTACGCTAACATTCTGACTCACTATGGTGTATGGACCTTCAGGGTTGTCGGACATGGCCACGCCGTATTGTCCGTTCCAAAGGGTTTTGTACCAATTGTACCACAACACATATTTTTTGCGCTTGGCATTGTAAAGTACGTGCGGACGGTAATACACGCCCACGGGTGGGTTTGTAAGTATATCGCCACATGGTGTCCATGCGGTTAAATCGGTTGATTTATAGCACGTAAAAACATTGGTAGTGACATATCCATCGGTATTTCCATAAGCCGTTCCGTACCAATAATACGTATTGCCAAACTTAATAATTCTTCCGTCGTGGGCATCAATAATTTTTCCGTTGGTATCATATCGGGGAGTAACATTATTAATGGTAATAGAACTACTATAAACAGCAGTAATACAACTAACTAAACAAATTATAGTTGGTAGGATTTTTTTA
>CAMDNO010000206.1 GCA_945902955.1 Porphyromonas cangingivalis | reverse complement strand
AATTCATTACTTGATATTATTCACCAACTTTACCCAATCCGCACTTGTCGATTACCATTATACAACGATAATATAAAAAACGGGAAGTTTAAAGTTTGCCTTCAATACCATATCCACAAATGCAATGGACCTTGTGAAGCAAAGGAATCAATGGTAGATTATCGAAAACACATTGATCATGTAAAAAAAATAATTGAGGGTGATGGAAATGAAATAAGCAAAATTTTGTTTAGTCAAATGCAACAATTAGCTTCCGAATTCAAATTTGAAGAAGCACATTTGATAAAACAAAAATATGAATTGATTGAAAATTACCGTTCCAAATCTGTTATATCGAATACAATTCTGGAAAACACAGATGTATTTGCGTACGATGAAAATGAGAATTCGGCATACATAAATATTCTTAGAATATCGAAAGGTAGTATAATTCAGGGATACACAATAGAATACAAAAAACGAATAGACGAAGCAAAAGAAGATATTTTAGCCATAGCTATTGTTGAATTACGCGAAAAACTACAAAGCAACTCAAAGGAAATTGTATTACCTTTCAAAATAGAAATTGAATTGAAAGGAATAAACATAATTATTCCACAACGAGGAGATCGTAAAAAATTACTAGAGTTATCAGAACAAAATGTGCGACAATATAAATTAGACAAACTTAAACAAGCCGAAAAATTAAACCCTGACCAACGAGCTATTCAACTGCTGGATGCTATAAAAGATAAATTAGCTCTTCCAAAACTCCCTATGCAAATTGAGTGCTTTGATAACTCAAATATACAGGGAAGTGATGCTGTAGCTGCTTGTGTGGTGTATATGAAGGGCAAACCGGCAAAAAAAGAATATAGAAAATACACGATAAAAACGGTACAAGGCCCTGATGATTATGCATCTATGAAAGAAGTTGTACGAAGAAGATATACTCGAATAATGAACGAGGAACTAACTTTACCTGATTTAATTGTAGCCGATGGTGGAATAGGACAAATGGAAGTGATTCGACAAGTAATAGAAGATGAATTAAAACTTCAAATTCCAATTGCCGGACTGGCAAAAGATGGAAAACACAGAACCAATGAAATACTAATTGGTTTTCCACCACAAGCAGTTGGACTAAAACCAACCGATCAACTTTTCAAATTCTTTGCAGGAATGCAAGATGAAGTTCATCGTTTTGCCATCACATTCCATAGAGACAAGCGAAGCAAAACACAAGTGGCTTCAGAGCTTGATAATATTGTAGGAATAGGAGAAAAGACAAAAAATGACCTGATTGCTCGTTTTAAAAGCGTAAAACGAATCAGAAGTGCTAAAATTGAAGAACTTACGGAAATAGTCGGAACTAACAGAGCATCAATTGTTTACAAGTATTTTAATGCTGATTTGAAGCTCTGAGAATTTAATATTTAAGAAAAGCTGTATCATTGCATTTAAATAAAGAACCCCTAACCCCTGAAGGGGATTAAAAATTACCTAAAATAAACTACCTATTTTAGGTAACTTACAATAGGTAATTACAAAACAATGAATTATCTTTGCAAAAAAATAAATTGCTATGAAACAAAATCCATTTATTACATCGGGATATATTTCGGAAGAGTATTTTTGCGACCGCGAAAAAGAAACTGAGCATTTAATTAAGTTACTAAAAAATGGTAATAATATTACGCTTGTATCGCAACGTAGAATTGGAAAAACAGGTTTAATACAACACGTGTTTGATAAACTAAAAGACGATAAGGAACTATCAACGATATACGTAGATATATTTTCGACACGCTCAATAGAAGACTTTATTAAACAACTTTCGGAAGCAATTATTAAAAAATTTCCTGAAAAAACAAGTTTGGGCAAATCATTTTGGGATTTTGTTAAGCGGCTGCGTCCACTTATTTCGTATGATAATGTAACAGGTGAACCACAAGTGCAAATAAATTATCAGACTGAATACGAAAAAACACGAACATTACAAAATATATTTGAACTACTTGAAAAACAAGATAATAGAATAATAATTGCCATAGATGAATTTCAACAGATTACAGAATATCCTGAACAAAATTTAGAAGCTTTATTACGTACACAAATACAATTTTTGCAAAACACTACATTTATATTTTGTGGTAGCAAACGAAGAATATTAATTGATATGTTTTCGAACGCTAAACGTCCATTTTACAATAGTACTCAATTTATGCAATTGGATAAAATTGAGCGAATTAAATACTTCGAATTTATATGTAAAATGTTTGAAAATGATGCAATAACAGTTGAAAATGATGCAATTGAGCTAATATTAAATTTATCGGAATGCTATACATTTTACACTCAAAAAATTTGTAACAGAATTTACTCCTATAAGCCCGAAAAAGTAAATACAGAAATAGTAAATAGTTCGTATACAGAGATAATTGAAGAAAACAGATTAAGTTATCTCCAACTTCGCTCACTTTTAACAAAGGCTCAATGGAATTATCTTATTGCGGTAGCAAAAGAAAAAGAAATTAGTAAAATAAATGCGCAGGAATTTTTAATGAAATATAAAATAGGAACCGCTTCAAACTCTAAAAGATTAATGGAAGCATTGATAGAAAAAGATTTAATATCTGAAATTCAAAACTTGAAAGAAAACAGATATACTATTAATGACGTATTTCTATCATACTGGTTAAGAACATCTTACTAAAATGGAACTTAAAATAAACTCGTTAGAAACGATAAACGAAACTGCCCGACAATTTATTGAACAAATTGGAGATGGAACAGTTTTTGCATTTAACGGAACAATGGGAGCTGGCAAAACAACATTTATAAAAGCAATTTGTGAAGAGCTTGGAGTAACCGAAACTGTAAACTCTCCAACCTTCTCCATAGTGAACGAATATGAAACTGAAGATGGTCGCATAATTTATCATTTCGACTGTTACCGGATAAATAAAATGGAAGAAGCTCTCGAAATTGGCATTGAAGAATATTTGTACAGTGGCAATCTTTGTTTTATCGAATGGTCGGAAAATATCGCTTCGCTCCTACCCGATTCGGTTGTAAATGTAGAAATTAGAGAGATGGAAAATGGGGAAAGAGATGTGATGATAAGATGATGTGATCGCTCGGCTTTGCCGCTTGGCGCAGCCAAGAATGTGATGATTAAAAAATAGACGAATTAATAAAACATTATTAAATGAAAAATGTTATATTTGTACACAAATTGGTACACAAAAAATGAAAATAATATCATCGCGCGAATTTCGAGAAAATCAAAAAAACTACTTCGAACTAGCTGAAAAAGAACGGGTAGTAGTACATAGAGGAAGCAAAAGAAGACCATTTCTATTAGTTCCAATAACTGAAACAATGGAAAATGAAATCTATTTTTCGGATAGTAAAATTCTTGAATCCATTGAGAAGGGAAAAATTGATGTGCTAAATGGAAAAACAACAACTATAGTAGATGCTACAAATATATGGCCCGATATACTCTGAAAATAACAGATACGGCAAAAAAACATCTTTCATTACTTCATGCATCGGGCAATAAAACATTAATAAAACGGATTGAACGGATATTTGAAGAATTAAGCCTTCATCCATATCAGGGAATCGGTAAACCCGAAGCACTTAAACATAACTTAGCGGGATATTGGTCGAGAAGAATAGATGATAAAAACAGAATTGTATATCAAGTAGATAACGAAAATATAATTGTAATTATTATTGCAGCAAAAGGACATTACTCGGATAAATAAATAAAAATGAAAGCAAAAAAGAAAATCAAAGTGCTTGAGCAGGTAAAAGCCTCTCGAAAGCAAAGCCGTGAAGAGGAACTAAAAACGCACGGTAAAGCGATAAATTATCGCAAAATAGTGGAAAGTAAAATGGTTTATAACCGCAAAAAAAATAAGGCAGACGCTGATGAGGCGCTGCCTTTTTCTTTGACCCCTAACCCCTAAAGGGGAATAAAAGATATATTTTTACCAAATACTAACCCGATTCTCCGGTTTTACATACATGGCATCTTTTGCTTTAATACCAAAGGCATCGTACCATGCCTGAATATGCGGTAAAGCGCCGTTTATACGCCATTTACCAAGTGAATGAGGGTCTGATTTGGTTAGCACCAAAATCTCCTCAGGACGGATATTTCCAGCCCACACATTAGCATAAGAAAGGAAGAAACGCTGTTCGGGAGTAAAACCATCAACAGAAGACAAAGGTGCATCTTTGATAGCATTTGTAAATGCCTGATAAGATACCTGCAAACCACCATGATCGGCAATGTTTTCGCCCAAAGTAAATTTACCATTTGCTTTTGTTCCCGGAGCAACTTCAATAGCATCAAAGAAGTCAGCCAACACTTTTGCACGAGCATCAAACTTTGTTTTATCTTCTTCTGTCCACCAATTTTTAAGATTACCGTCCTTATCAAACTGACAACCCTGATCGTCGAATCCATGTGTCATTTCGTGACCTATAACAACACCAATGGCACCGTAATTAAACGCATCATCTGCATTCATATCGAAAAAAGGATATTGTAGAATACCAGCCGGGAAACAAATTTCGTTGGTAGAAGGATTGTAATAAGCATTTACAGTTTGTGGAGTCATAAACCATTCATCCTTATCCACTTGTTTGCGAGCCGCTTTGGCAAACATATATTCACTTTCGAACTTACTTGCTCGTTGAATATTGGCATAATACGAATCTTTGGATATGTCAAGTTTATCATAATCTCTCCATTTATCAGGATATCCAATTTTCACGTGGAACGTATTAAGTTTTTCAATGGCTTTCAGTTTGGTAGAGTCACCCATCCAAGGCAATGCGTTAATGCGTTCACCAAGCGATGTTTGCAGGTTTTTAACCAGCTTCAACATTCGTTCTTTAGATTCGGCAGGAAAGTATTTTTTGACATACATCTGCCCTACCGCTTCGCCAAGAACACCATCCACATTACTAACAGCACGCTTCCAACGAGGCGATTGTTCTGTTTTTCCGGAAAGGGTTTTACCATAAAAATCAAAGTTTTGAGCCGTGATTTCATCACTTAAATAACCGGCAGCAGCATCTATAACCTTCCATTGCAAATAAGCAATTTGATTCGCTAAGGGCTCAGTTGTAATAATATTTCCAACCTCAACTAATGATTCTTTTTGCGAAACACTGATATCCTTAATCTGAGTTACACCCATAGCTTTCAGATACTCATTCCAATTGATAGCGGGAACTAATTTCTGCAAATCAGCTACGCTCATTTTATTATAATTTGCTTGCGGATCACGTAGTTTAATTTGATCGTAAGCAGCAGTTGCTAAACGGGTTTCAATTTTTAAAACCGATTTCATATTTTGTTTGGCCACAGGCTCAGCAAAACCAAAAAGCTGAAACATTTTAACAACATGTTCTTTATACTTGTTACGAATATTGGTTGTTTGAGCATCGTTATCAAGATAATATTCACGCTCGCCCAAACTGATTCCACTTTGATATGTTTGAACCAAATACTCATTACTATTCTTAAGGTCGGCATCCACATACAAAGCAAAATAAGTATCCACATCTGTTTTCAAAAGTTCGGGCATTAATTTAGTTAACTCCTGAGTAGATTTGAGAGCAGCAATAGCTTTTAACTGATTTTCAACAGGTTTAAAACCATCTTTATTCAGCTTAACACTGTCCATAGCCAGATTATACAAATCGCCGATTTTCTGTTCAACCGTTCCATTATCAGCAGGTTTAGCTGCAATTTCCTCAATCAGTTCACGCAACTGTTTTCGGTTATTTTCAGCTAATAGATCGAAGCTACCAAAGCGTGAATACTCACCGGTTAATGGATTGTTTTTCATCCAACCACCACAGGCGTATTGGTAAAAATCAGTTCCGGGAACAGCAGTTGTATCCAGATTTTTTAGGTCGATACCTGAACTAAGTTTGTTGTTACTACAAGAAGTGAGCATAAGCAAAATGACAACCCCTAACCCCTGAAGGGGAATAAGACGTTTGATTTTAAATTGTTTAAACATAATAGATTGATATTTAAAAAGTTATTTTATACAAGTAAATGTTTCGTCAACCAAATTAACGTATTCTCGTTGCAAAGGTTCTTCCACAGAATCGATAATTGCAAACAATTGATTCAATGTTTCAGCACGCAACATAGCAATACGGGTATCTTTAAAATTAGGAATTCCTTTAAAAACCGGACTTGCAGCCAAATGTCGGCGACTGTGAATGATTCCTTTGAGGCGTTTATCAAAAAGCAAATCAGGAATAATATCATCGTCAACATCCAACCATTTTACCGAAGCAATAATATGCTCTTTCAGAATGGCCTTTTGTTCATCAAAAGCTAGCATTTGTTTATGCTCACCCGTTTGGAAAAAGTGTTTTATTTCACTGAAAATCCAGGGTTTACCAATAGAACCGCGACCAATCATAACAGCATCAACACCATAGCGATTAAAATATTCCAATGCACGCTCAGCGGTAGTAACATCGCCATTGCCAATTATTGGAATATGCATACGTGGATTATTCTTCACCTCTCCGATTAACGACCAATCCGCATCACCTTTGTACATTTGAGCGCGTGTGCGACCATGAATAGTAAGTGCCTGAATGCCACAATCCTGCAATTGTTCCGCCAAATCAACAATAATTCTACTATCATCATCCCATCCCAAACGGGTTTTTACAGTTACCGGAAGTTTAACTGCATTAACCACATCCTTTGTAATTTGAAGCATACGTGGAATATCTCGTAGCAGCCCCGCTCCTGCCCCTTTACCAGCTACTTTTTTTACCGGACAACCAAAATTTATATCAATAATATCCGGTTGAGCTTCTTCGGCAATTCGGGCAGCCTCTGCCATCGATGAAGGATCGTGACCATAAATCTGAATAGCTATGGGGCGTTCTTGGGGATAAATTGTAAGCTTTTGTTTGGTGCGATTTACATCACGAATCAGCGCTTCGGACGACACAAACTCGGTATATAACATATCAGCTCCAAAACGTTTACACAAAAGGCGAAAAGCCGGATCGGTAACGTCCTCCATGGGAGCCAGAAAAAGCGGTTTATCAGGAAATTCTATATTCGAAATCTTCATATTTATGCAAAATGGCTGCAAAGTTATAAATATTCATTGATAAACAATAATTGCAGGATATAATAAACTCATTTT
>CAMDNO010000205.1 GCA_945902955.1 Porphyromonas cangingivalis | reverse complement strand
ACCCCCAAAGGGGGCTTTAAGACTCAGTATCTTTAATTTCTCGTATCTTTTGTGGAGAATATGTCTTAGCCCCAGCAGTTTATCCCGATATAATCGGGAGGGGTTGGGGGTCAGAATAAAACATATCATTAAATATCTTCGATTACTTAGTTAAATGCAAACAGGGCTGAAAATTTTAATTTTCAGCCCTGTTATTTTAAAGCGAATTGTTCCGAAAAAACAACCTCGCTATTGGAAATTGTATAATTGGTAATTGATTATTTGCTCTTTATTGCTTCTACAATTTTAGCTTCGAGTTCGGCAGCCAATTCGGGATTATCTTTGATAACACCTTTCGAAGCATCGCGACCTTGTGCTAATTTTGTTTCGCCATAGCTAAACCATGAACCGCTTTTTTTGATAATGCCATATTCGACACCCAAATCGAGAATTTCACCTGTTTTCGAAATTCCTTCGCCGTACATAATATCAAATTCGGCTTTACGGAATGGAGGTGCTACTTTGTTCTTAATAACTTTTACGCGTGTTTGATTACCAATAGCATCTTCGCCATCTTTCAACTGTCCAATTCTACGAATATCCAAACGTACCGAAGCATAAAATTTAAGTGCATTACCACCGGTAGTAGTTTCGGGATTACCAAACATAACGCCAATTTTTTCGCGCAACTGATTGATAAACACACAGGTAGTATTTGTTTTATTGATATTGGCAGTAAGCTTACGCAATGCCTGCGACATTAAGCGAGCTTGCAATCCCATTTTCGAATCACCCATATCGCCTTCTAACTCTGCTTTTGGTGTAAGTGCCGCTACGGAGTCAATTACAACCAAATCAACCGCTGAAGAGCGAATTAATTGGTCGGCAATTTCCAGCGCTTGCTCCCCATTATCGGGTTGCGAAATTAATAATTCGTCGATATTTACGCCTAATTTCTCGGCATAAAAACGGTCGAAAGCATGCTCAGCATCGATAATTGCAGCAATGCCACCCGCTTTTTGAGCTTCGGCAATAGCGTGAATAGCCAAAGTGGTTTTACCCGACGATTCTGGTCCGTAGATTTCGATAACACGTCCGCGAGGATAGCCGCCCACACCAAGCGCCACATTTAAGCCAATGGAGCCGGTAGAAATCACTTCGGTGTCAACCACTTTATTATCGCCCATGCGCATGATCGCGCCTTTTCCGTGGTCTTTATCAATTTTGTCCATTGCCAATTGCAATGCTTTCAGTTTTTCTAACGATGGTTTTCGTACATCGTCGGTAGTTTTTGCTGCCATAGTTCTATTTATTTGATTTTTAATTTGTTAGTTCAATCTATTTTTCAAAGTCATTCCATTTAAATGCTTCTTTTTGAGCCATGCAAAGTTAGAATAATTTTGTTCACTGCCAATATTTTATACTGTAATATTAGTGTATTGTTGATAAATAATCTAACATTCCGAAAAGCAATTCATTCATTTCGGAATAATTATTTTCTACCAATTGTTTTTCGGTTTGAATGAATGGTTTACCTTCAAACTGCTTGAGTTCATCGCCACAATTTTCTATCATTCCGTCAATAGCTTCCGTTGTAAATTCGAAATGGCACTGAAAACCATACACTGCAGGCGTGTAGCGAACTATCTGTCGTGGACAGCCAGCACTCGTTGCCAACACTTCACTTTCGGCAGTCAGTCCCGGCATATCGCCATGCCAATGTCCAACTTCAAAACTGTGGGGTAAAAGCGAAGTCAAAGGGTCATTTTTCCCGGCTTCGGTCAACTGAATTTCATATTTTCCAATTTCCCGCTGCGGACTATGTTCTACTTTTGCACCCAAAGCTTCGCCAATAAGTTGGGCACCAAGGCAAATACCAAGCACTTTTTTGTTAGCAGCAATCATTTTTTTAATAAAAGCAATTTCGGTTTCCCCATCAAAATACGGACAATCGTCGGTAGTGGTCGAAGGCGATTGCGGTCCACCCAAAACAATTAGAAAATCAATGTGTCCAATTTCGACAGGTAGTTTTTCGTACTTAAAGAAGCGAGTAAAAGTTGCATTGAAACCACGCTCCCTTATCCAATTCTCAATGGCGGCAGGCGATTCAAAGCTTTCGTGTTGTAAAATATGGATGTTCATTTTTTCATTTAATTTTTATGCCACAAGCCCCGAAAGGGGCATAGCCGTCAAGTTAATTTTGAGTATTCCCGCCCCAAGCCCCTTGTTTATCCCGATTGCTATCGGGAGGGTGTAAGGTTAGTATCGTATATATAATTTGATGTAAAAATATAATAATATGAATTTACAAATTAGAAATTTCAGAGACCGAAGTAATTTCTGTTCCCCGCAATTTATCCCGCGATTGGCGGGAGGGGTTAGGGGCAGTCTTCTATAAACTACTTAACCACTTCCAACTTTGCAAATTTCAGCAGCAACGATTTAGTTCCTTTTGCACCAAAGTCAATTTCCACTTTTTCGTTTCCATTAACAATGCCCGTTTCTATTACTTTCCCCACACCAAAAACGGCATGTTTTACGATTGTGCCAACGGGGTAAGCTGCATTTTCGACATGCTGTGCAGGATTTGTTTCCACCTTAATACGCGTCAATTTGCTGGGTTGCTGGTAGACAGGCTCGCGAACAGGTCTTTGATTTGAAATGCCCGAACTTTGTTGCAAGCGGTTTCGTTCAAATTCCACATCGTCGTCCCAATTACTAAAACGGCTTTGCTTGGGCTGAAGAATGCGTTCTTCGGATGCTTCAATGTATTTAGCATCAATATCTTTGATAAAACGGCTTGGGTTCGAAAAGTTCGATTGTCCGTTGCGGAAACGCAAGCGCGCATTGGTAATGTAGCAGCGTTTTTCGGCACGAGTAAGAGCCACATAAAACAACCGCCGCTCTTCTTCCAGATTTTTTTCGCTGTCCAGCGAATAAGACGAAGGAAACAAATCTTCCTCCACACCAACAATAAAAACCACCGCAAATTCCAATCCTTTGGCTGCATGAATGGTCATCATCGTTACTCGGTTGCTGTCGCTCTCCTTGTCGGTATCCTGGTCGGTAAGTAGTGATACTTCCGACAGAAAATCGGGTAAAAACGCCGCTTCGTCGTTCTGTTCGCGCTGTTCGCAAAACTCGTGAATGGCTTTGAGCAATTCCTCCATGTTTTCGCGACGGCTAATGCTTTCGGGCGTAGTGTCAACAAAGGTTTCGCTAATAATGCCTGTGGTTTTCACCACCGATTTTACCAATTCGTAGGCATTTAAAGTTGTAAGTTGCGCAGCAAAAACCGAAATCATATTTCTAAAATTAGCCAACTTGGTAGCTGTTCCCGCATTAACCGGCAAGTTGTAGCCCAGCATATCGTTCAGTACTTCCCAAGCACTAACAGCTTGATTGCGGGCAGTTTCGAAAATCTTACTCACCGTGGTGTCGCCAATTCCGCGTGCGGGCACATTGATAATTCGCTTCAGCGCTTCTTCGTCATTCTGATTGCAAATTATTCGACAGTAAGCAATTACATCCTTAATTTCTTTGCGTTGGTAAAACGACAGACCGCCATAAATGCGATAGGGAATGCCATTTTTGCGTAAAGCCTCTTCCTGCAAGCGGCTCTGCGAATTGGTGCGATAAAGTATGGCTATTTGTTGGTACTGAAAGTCATTTTTAGAACTAAGCGCTACAATTTCTTTAGCCACCATCGCGCCTTCTTCAATGTCGTTGAAAGCGGTGATGAGTTTGATTAATGAGCCTTCTTCTTTTTCGGAAAATACATTCTTACGAATCTGTTTCTGATTTTTATCAATTAAGCTATTGGCCGCATTTACAATGGTTTGCGTAGAGCGATAGTTTTGTTCCAGCTTAAAAGTTTGCGTATTGGTGTAGGCATTTTTGAACTGAAGAATATTGTCGATATTTGCACCTCGAAACGAATAAATACTTTGCGCATCGTCGCCCACAACACAAATTCGCTCGTGTGTTTCCGATAGCTTTTTCACAATCATATATTGCGCAAAATTGGTATCCTGGTACTCGTCCACCAAAATGTACTGAAAAGCATTTCGATATTTATCCAACACTTCGGGGAAATCGCGAAAAAGCACATTTGTTTGTAGCAGCAAATCGTCGAAATCCATAGCATCGGCTTGTTTGCAGCGGGTGCAATACAATTTGTAAACCTCTGCAAAACGGGGTACTTTGGCATACATATCGCTTTTGGTAAGGTCGGTATTAGTGCGGTAAGCATCGGGCAAAATCAGACTGTTTTTGGCATTCGAAATACGACTATGCACGGTGCTTGCCTTATACGCTTTATCGTCTAATTTCAACTCTTTTACAATGCTTTTAATCAAACTTGCCGAATCGGCGGAGTCGTAAATGGTAAAGTTTTTCGAAAAACCAATGCGCTCAGCTTCCGAACGCAAAATGCGCGAAAATACGGAGTGAAAAGTGCCCATCCAAAGATAGCGAGCCGTTTTTTCGCCCACCATAGCGGCAATACGTGCTTTCATTTCGCGGGCAGCTTTGTTGGTAAAAGTGAGGGCTAAAATGGTACTTGGGTATAAGCCTTTTTTGAGCAAATAAGCAATTTTGTAGGTCAGCACGCGCGTTTTTCCCGACCCCGCACCGGCAATTACCAACGATGCTCCATCAATATATTCAACAGCTTGCCGCTGATTATCATTTAGTTCGTTTAAAAATTCCATTTATTTTTACAAGAGATTATTTGAACGTAAATTAGACAAATTCACGTTAATGCTATTCTTAACTACGATTTATATTTACTGCAAATATAAGCATAAATAACATGTTTTTAATGTGATTGAAAATAAAAAAGCCGGAAGATTATCCGGCAGTAATATGATTTGAGAATAAGCGTTGGATATAAACGTTTCCGTGTGAATCAAGGTTGTAAATGATATACCAATGCGTTTGTTTACTTCGTTTGTAAGTGTGTACCTTTTGTCCAAACTGCCTATGCATAGAGTAATTTGTATTAAAATGAAAAAATTTCGTATCAAGAGAATTACAATCAGAAACAATTTTATCTCTATATTCTTTCACAAAATCAACACTTAACTCAAATTTACGCCAAGATAAAAGTCCCACAACAAAATCGTCAATGTCTTGTAAAGATAATTTACTAAAGTAAACCATACTCCTTAAATCTATTTATAATGATTTTGTCAGTTTCTTTCACAAATTCCTCTGCTGTCATATAACCTTCTGGCGTAATACCTGTAAGGGCAGGGTTTTCAAACTCCACACCTTTACGGTAGCGGCGCAAATCAGCTACTAATTTCTTGCCATTTCGCGTTGTATCATCTATTCGTACTGTATGTATCATATTCTATTTATTTCTTTTCTAATTCCTGTTTAAGCCTCTGAATTGCTGCTTCATTTGCGTACAATATATCAAAAAAATCTTTTCTATTTAAACCAAGATTACGCAATGTGTTTTTAACAATAAATTCAGGAATCGGGTTTATATGCGTCTGAATTATTATTGGTCGTGATAAATCTTTGCGTGTCTATTTTTCATGTCCTGCATTTATACCTAAATTTTTACAGCACGCATTTGTAAGAAATTCGCGAAAATCTTTCAAACTTATATTAGAAAGCCCATAATTATTCATTAGGCAGGAATAACAACATTTTTAAATGTTTTTAGATAAGGTTTGTTGTCAATAATTTCTTTAAAATCTTTATTTGATTTGTACATATCTTCAAATTTTGGAGATTTTAAATCATGTGACTTCTTACCACGTATATTCCAACCATGCTTTTTTAAATCCTCATGAAGTGAGTTTTTGTTTAACATATATTGCATTGAAGTTGAAAAAACCTCTTCAAACGAGTCGCGAGCTTCGTCTTCGGTACTTCCATACCCCGACATATCTAAAGCAGGACAGTACATAATATATATACCGTTATCAATAAACGAATATATATCTAAATGAGCTTGTAATTTAGCATTACGAACCTGAAGTGTAGCATCGAACTTGAAGTCTGACATAATATACTATTTTTAAAAGAGTACAAATATAAGCATATTTAAAATTTCTCAAAATACGAAATTGTATACTTAACAATATTAAATACTATTTTGTTGCGTGTTCTAATCCTTATTCTTTAATGTTATAATACGTGCGGTGTTCTAAGAATGAAAGTCATATTGTGAAGTTTATAGCAAAAGCAATTATTTTGTTTTTGCTAAATTAAAACTCCTATCAAAATATAACAATTGATAGTTGATAGCATTTGTCCAATAGTCCCAATTGTGTCTGCCAGGGCGTTCGGTGTAGTCGTGGTCAATTTTTAAATCCATTAATCGGCGATGCAAAGTTGAATTAATCTCGTAGAAAAAATCGCTTACGCCACAATCAATTATCAGATTCAACTCATTGTTTTTTAAGCTACTAACCATATTAATTACCGAACGATTTTTCCATTCGTCGGGTTTCGTGTCGAAATTGCCTATGCGTTTGGCAATATCGTATTTTTTGGTCGACGAAAGTAAATCCACGCCACCACTCATGCTTCCGGCGTTTGCAAATAAATCTTTGTTGCGAATTGCCAAATAAAGCGCGCCATGTCCGCCCATGCTTAAACCCGTAATGGCACGCCCCGAACGGTTGGGAATTGTGGCGTATCGGGCATCAATATATGGAAGCAGTTCGCATGTAATATGCGTTTCGTACTGAAAAGCGGAATCTACGGGACTATCGAAGTACCAAGAGCTATAGCCACCATCGGGGCACACCAATATGAGTTGATGTTTGGTAGCCAGCGCTTTAATTGCAGGCACGGTGTTTATCCATTTGGCATAATTATCACTGTATCCGTGCAGTAAATAAACCACCGGATAATGTTTTTTCTTCGAATATTTTTCGGGCAGTACCACTACCGACTTAATTTCTTTTTTCATTTTTGCCGAATAAACAGCAATGGTATCCACCTGTGGGCGTGCGAATGCCAATTGACAAATCACACTGAAAATAAGTAAAAAATTTAAATGTCTCATTTGCTTTTTTTATGTCTAATAGTAATTATACAAGTTATATGTATCTGATAAATAAAAGGTGTAATGGACAAAATTAATGCTATTTTGAGCATCAATTCTTTCAAGTGGACAAATTTAATGCTCAAAATTTAATGTATATTTTGTTGATTCATTTTTACTTTTTACTTTTGTCTATCGAACTAAACGGAAGCAAGCTCTGCTGGGGAGCAACTTGCCAGGGATATTTCGATTGGCGACGCAAAAAAGTCGAAAATTAAGAGCTGTCTTGTATAGATAGCTCTTTTT
>CAMDNO010000204.1 GCA_945902955.1 Porphyromonas cangingivalis | reverse complement strand
ACCACCATACTCACGCCCCACGGATTGCAACCAAAGAGCCAATCGACAAGCGCAGTTTCCATACCAATAAAAGTAGAATCGCCCGAGTAGCGTCGATACAAATTGCATTGTGTGGCAAGTGCAGCAACGTAATTATTGGAGCCCCAAAGCATTGACACTCCAACTCCAAAAGGGTTATCGTTTTTGCGCAATTCGGCACGTTTGAGTCCAAAACGTATATTTTGCAGAAATTCATTTTTAATTTCTGGTCTTTCGGAATTTGCCAACATATAATGTCCGAAATTGGTAAACGGAAACCACTGATAATGATTCACCGTATCGGAAAAAAGCCACGGGATAATAGGCTCCAAGCGCCCGAAAGCAGCTGCTTCGTTCTGATATTTAGCCTCAAAATTAAGTTGATATAACTGCGAAGCCGCCAATTGCATATCGTCGGCCCAATTATCCTCTTCGTAAAAAACAGCCGATTTGGCTGGTGCACTCTGGCAAACGCCCGGATATTTTTTTCCAAAATCATACAATTGAAAAGCTCGTTTCTCGATAGTATCGGCATACGAAGGATAATATTTTCGCAACATATCCGAGCCCAATGCAAAAGCCGCTGCATATTTTCCAGCAATGGAGGCCACACCTGTGGAGCGATTTTTAATTCCAAGAAGACCTTCAGGTTTGCCTGTAGCTCTATATACAGGCCGCTCCGCTCCTACCCCCCAGCCATAATCGGCAGCATCGTTGGTTGGTAAACCAAGCCCAACGTTGTCTCGATCGTCGGCAACCTGATAATAAAGCACTTCGTTTTGCGGGTTCATTTTCAGCAACCAATCCAGTCCCCATTTTGCCTCATCGAGCACGTCGGGAATTTTGTTGGAATAATGCAATCCGTTGGCATCGAAATTATCGCCAAAAGCGGCCGGATTCATTCGACAAGCATATAATAATTGAAAAACAGCAGCAGCCGAAGTTGCTCCAAACTTAATGTTGTTCGAAGCATTGTGCCAACCACCCAAAGCATCAACCGCAGTAGGTAAAGGCTCATCTTGTTGAATTGTTTTTGTGTTTTTTCGTTTAGTGGCAATAGTTGGCAAAAGAATAATCTCTTTGAGAGGCACTTCAAAGCCATCATTCTGGTGACAATAACTATTTAAAGTAGGATTGAAACCACAACGCTGTTGGCGTAAATAATTCAACAAAAAATCAGCCGAATGGCGGTAGGTATTTTTATCAATAAAAACAGTAGGCGAAAAACTGTAATCGGCTTTGATATAAAAAGCACCCTCGTTGCGAAAACCACTGAAATCGAGCGTGTAAACACTCGTAAACTGCTCAAAAGCATTGTTTGAAACAACAGAAGTAAAATCGGCCAGTTTTTCGTCGGTAAGCGCATCGTGAATCGAAAAACCTTTGATTGCAATTTTTGATTCGCTAATAAAAATTGCCTTTTTAATGCCGTTTGGCGTGTATCCAAGTTGATTGATGCGAATAAAAGCATCAAGCGAAAATACTTGAAAACAAAAATTAAACAACACAAAAAATACAATTAACCGCTTTATCAACATTCCGGACAGTCTTTATTTTTTGCAAATGTAACAAAATTAGTAGAAACAAACAAAGTAAACAACTCTAATTTATGAAGCATAAGATATATTCTAAGTTGTAAAACAATATCGCTAAAAACTTGAAATTTATGTTTATATTTGCGGGGCAAAAAATACATTGATACTATAAAAGCCGAAGTTGACACTGTAAATGGGGCAGTAAATGGGGCAGTAAAAACCGTTTACGATTTTATTGTACAAAATCAGGGATGCCGTAAATCGCTGATAGCAGAAAAAACAAATATACCCATTAAAACAGTGGAAAAACACATAGCTAAACTACAGGAAATTTATGCGATACAAAACAAAATTAAAACACCAACTATTTAAACATTAAGAAAATGAAAAAAGAATTTTTATTTTTATTACTTGTAATAATATTTGCCTCTTGTAATGACCAAGTTGACAAACCAGAATTAAAACCATTAGCCAGTACGGCAATTGAGTTTACTTACCCAAGCGGTATTGGCACGTCCGGCGATACCATTAATGGCCTATTGGGATATGGTTATGATGCAAGTGGACTTTGTGATACAATTTCAGTAAAAGCAAAGGTTTTTGCAACTCTTCCGATTTATGGTTTATATTTAGATCATCCAAACTCTACTTTCCCTACATTAGTTAGTGGAAATACTTTCGATGAACTTTTAACTAAAATCAGAAATCCTAATATTATTAGAGGATCAGGGGAAGTACTTACACAACATTTAAAATCGTTAATGAAGTTGGCCAAAGTATCTGATTCAATCAATTCAAATTATGCATATACTTATTATGCTTGCACTTATATCAATTTACATCGTTCCTTCTATCCTGAGGCAGACAATCAACCATATTTAAGCTCAGACTTTAAAAACGATATTGTTGCGCTTACAGCCAATGAAATTGTTTCGAAATACGGTACTCATGTTATAACTAATTTATTTAACGGAACTAAATTTGAAGTGTTATATCGCTGTAAATTTAGCAGTCCTACAAATGGAACTGTATGTGAAGACCTGTTTTACAATCGAATGAAAGAATTCATGGGGGGAATATTCGGAATATACAAAGAAAATGATACTAATACAAAACATTTCCAAACAGGCGAACAACTGATATACAATTCTATTGGAAGCAGAAAAAAAATTAGTGGTATTATTAATACAACTGACTACAACCCAGATAGCATTCGGTTGAATATAAGTTCGATTTTCGATAAAGAAAATATTAAAACTCAATTCGTTACGATTAGTTCTGATGGAATTCTACCAATATATGAGCTTATTAATGATGAAACCAAAAAGCAGGAAGTAAAACTCTATATTGAAAAATATATGACTACGAAAACTATCAATTAACGACTATTGAAAACAATATTAATTAAATGAAAAAATTACTTGTCCCTGCTGAGCGTAGGCAGATGGGCTGATAAGCTCGGCATAGGTTCTTTGCCTATGTCGCAGTAAAAGCAAACCTCCTGCTTTGCACATTAAGAATATAATATTAAAAGCAAGAGTTTTTATCCGTCAGTGGACGGACATTTTTTTTTAACCAATCACATTGAAAACACTATAATTAGCGTCGGTGCAAAGTATTAAAATATGGCGAGCGGGGTTCTGTAAACAAAGCAGTTTTTCAGTACTTTAATCACATTAAAACACGAATACCAATAAAAAGAACAAAATATTAAACCATATTAAAGATAAAAAATTACTCGATAACAAACTATCAAACAATAAGCTTTTGCTAACTCCTAAAAATATAAAATATGAAACTAAAAATTTTACTACTTTCAACGCTTTTTATTACAAATATTAGCTTGTGGGCTTTCGATTTTCAAAGCAATGGTATTTTTTATAGCACTACTTCATCAGTTTCTCCATATACCGTAAAAGTAACTTCGCGTTATGATGTTGTTTATTCAGGTGCGATTACTATACCTTCAACTGTAGCCTATAACGGAAATGATTATTCAGTTACTAAAATTGATGATTTTGCATTTTCTTTTTCGAAATTGTCCTCTATTTCTATTCCAAACACTATAACTTCCATTGGTAATAACGCTTTTCAATTCACTGATTTAACAACTATAACTATTCCAGGTTCTTTAAGTACTATTGGCGTTGATGCCTTTTATGGATGTAAAAATCTAACATCATTTGATGCTGACCAAAGTAGTCAGTATTTTTCAACCCTCGATGGAGTGCTTTTAAATAAGAATCAAAGTCAGGTTATCCTCTATCCGTATGGCAAAACCGGAAATTATTCTGTTCCAAGCACAGTAACTTCTATTGCCAGTAAAGCGTTTTCTAATTGTGCTGGCTTGTTGTCAATAATACTGCCTAATTCTCTTACATCGATTTATAGTTATGCTTTCGAGGGATGTAGTAGTTTAACAACAGTAACGATTCCGAATTCTGTAAGTTCAATGGAAAACGGTATTTTTAGAAACTGTTCAGGCTTAACTTCAATTACACTACCTAATTCAATAAATTCTATTTATAATGAAACTTTTTTAAATTGTAAAAGTTTAAAGTCTATAGATATACCGAACAGTGTAACTTCAATAGGTTGGTTTGCTTTCAGGTCTTGTGACGCATTAACTTCAATCACAATTCCAAATTCAGTAACTCTTATCGGGGATTTAGCTTTTGATAATTGCAGTAGTTTAACCACCATATCATTACCAAATTCACTTACTGAGATTAACGAAAATACGTTTTCAAATTGTATAAAATTAGAATCAGTAACAATTCCTACTACTCTTGACTACATTGGTGCTTCAGCTTTTTATAATTGTAGTAGTTTGAAAAATATCATTATTCCCGATGGCGTACAAGTGATAGGTTCTTCAGCTTTTGCAGAATGCAGTAATTTAACTTCAATAACACTACCAGAATCAACAACAAATCTTGGATCATCTATATTTTCCGGAGATAGTAGTTTAATAACAGTCAATCTTCCTCAAAATATACAATGGATTTCAGGCGGAGTTTTTTATAATTGTAAGCAACTATCTTCAATAGTACTTCCTAATTCAGTGTCATATATAGGGGGTAGTGCTTTCTGGGGTTGTTCCAATTTAAAAACCTTAACTTTGCCGAATTCACTAACTGAAATAGACAATTATGCTTTTGCGGCTTGTTCTGGCTTAACAGCAATTAACATTCCAGCTTCTGTAACTCGTTTTGGAAATGGAACATTCTCAGATTGCAGTTCGCTGACTTCGATAAATTTTCATCCTAATAATCTGAATTTTTCAAGTTTAGATGGAGTTGTATTTAATAAGAATAAGAGTGATTTGTTGATGTGTCCTGTTGGAAAAAAAGGTGTATGCGTCATTCCAAATTCAACAACTTCTATTCGTGCACAATCTTTTTGGGGTTGTAGTAGCTTGACTTCCGTAACAATTCCAACTTCAATAAATACAATAGGCGATAATGCTTTCGTTGATTGTACAGGATTAACAGCCATTCACGCTTTGTCTCGTATTCCAGTGGATTTAAGCTCCGTCTGGGCGGGTGTATTTATAGGCATTCCTACATCTACTTGTACACTTTATGTACCTATCGGTTCAAAATCCGATTATA
Organism: Porphyromonas cangingivalis; assembly: GCA_945902955.1. GTDB lineage: Bacteria > Bacteroidota > Bacteroidia > Bacteroidales > Paludibacteraceae > Paludibacter. Next base: position 2,298 of record CAMDNO010000204.1, on the reverse strand, counting down.
AAAATGCAGCACAATGGCAGGATTTTATTAACATAATTGAAGAAAGTACTGGTGTAGAAACCGAAACTGCAAGGGAGTTAGGCGTAAGTGTAATGAATAACAAAATTATTTTAACCAATATACCCATTGGCGAAACGATTCAAGTTTTCACAATAAACGGTAAAATGATTTTTTCAGAAAAGTCAACAGAATCAACAATTGAATTACAGTTGGATAGGAATAATACATATATAGTTAAAGTTTTGGCAAAATGTACTAAGATAATTTTGTGACATTGGGAAATTATTTACAAAAAGCTATTTTGAGCTTTTAAGTGTCAATTTTCATACATGCAACACAATTCGTAGAAAGAAACAATTAAAAAACCGATAAAAAATATTACTTTTGCAGTCAATTTCTAATTCCCAATTTTTCAATATCCAATAATAAAAAACATAAAGAATGAAGGTATTAAAATTCGGCGGAACATCCGTAGGTTCAGCAGCGCGAATAAAAGACGTTGCCAATTTGATTTGCGACGGCGAACGTAAAATTGTTGTTTTGTCGGCTATGTCGGGCACTACCAACAGTTTAGTTGAAATTTCCGACTATTTTTACAAAATGAATACAACGGGCGCTATTGAGCGCATCAATGTATTGGAACAAAAATACATGGAAGTAATTGACGAATTATATTCCACCGAAAAATACAAAACGGAGTCGATTGCCATACTAAAATCAATTTTTGAGTACCTTCGTTCGTTCTCGAAATCGGTATTTACGCTATTCGAAGAAAAAGCTATTTTGGCCCAAGGCGAAATGCTCTCGACCAATATGTTTCAGCTTTATTTGCTCGAAAAAGGCGAAAACAGTGCTTTACTGCCTGCCCTGGACTTTATGCGAATAGATAAAAACGCAGAACCCGATACCGCTTCTATTGCCGAAAATTTAGAAAAAAAGCTTCAAGCTCACCCCGACAATATCTATTATATTACACAAGGTTATATTTGTCGTAATTTTTACGGCGAAATAGATAACTTGCAACGTGGCGGTAGCGATTACACAGCTTCGCTTATTGGCGCAGCCGTAAAAGCTTCCGAAATTCAGATTTGGACGGACATTGACGGCATGCACAACAACGATCCACGCTTTGTAGAAGGTACCACGCCGGTTCCATTCTTGCATTTCGAGGAAGCTGCCGAGTTGGCGTATTTCGGAGCAAAAATTCTACATCCAACTTGTATTTTGCCTGCTAAATTAAATAATATTCCAGTTCGCCTGCTCAACACCATGCAGCCTTCTGCTCCCGGAACGCTTATTTCGATGCAGAGCAAAAAAGGTACAATTCAGGCAGTTGCAGCCAAAGACAATATCACGGCTATCAAAATAAAATCGGGTCGAATGTTGTTGGCACACGGTTTTATGCGTAAGGTTTTCGAAATTTTCGAATCGTACCAAACTTCGATTGATATGATTACAACCTCCGAAGTGGGTGTTTCGATTACAATTGACAACTCTAAACGCTTGGACGAAATTGTAAACAACTTAAAGAAATTGGGAACTGTTACAATAGACTCGAACATGGTTATTATCTGTGTTGTAGGCGATTTACCTTCGGAAAATGTTGGTTTCCAGGCAAAAGCTGTTGCTGCCATGAAAGACATTCCTGTTCGAATGATTTCGTATGGTGGTAGTAATTATAATATTTCGTTTTTGATTAATGCCGAAGATAAAAAACGTGCGTTAATTGCATTAAGCGAAGGACTGTTTAGTTAGTTAATTAGTTGAATTGTTCATTGAGTTAATTCGTTAATTGACGATGAGTTGTTCATCGTTAACCGACAAACTAATCAACAGATGAACCAATCAACAGATGAACTAATCAACAGATGAACCAATCAACAGATGAACCAATCAACAGATGAACCAATCAACAGATGAACCAATCAACAGATGAACTGATTAACAAATCAACAAAACACAAATGACAAAAGCAAATTATCCTGTACAAAAATTTCAGGACATAGATACTCCGTTTTATTATTACGACTTGGATTTGTTGCGCGCAACACTTACCGAGGTAAAAGCGCAAAGCAGCCGTTCGAACTTTGATGTGCATTATGCCATGAAAGCGAATGTAAGCCCAAGTGTTTTGGCATGCATTAAAGAAGCAGGTTTAGGTGCCGACTGCGTAAGTGGTGGCGAAGTGCAAGCGGCTTTAGATGCCGGGATTCCGGCTTCGAAAGTGGTTTTTGCAGGTGTTGGAAAAGCCGATTGGGAAATTAATTTGGGTTTGGAGAATGATATTTTCTGTTTCAA
>CAMDNO010000203.1 GCA_945902955.1 Porphyromonas cangingivalis | reverse complement strand
TCGCATTTATTGTGCTTGCATCCCGGAAACGATATTTCGGCTAATAAAACACCGGACTTGTTCAATGCTTGTAAAAAAACGCTCGAAACGCGTGGCGATGGCGGTACAGGCTGGTCGCGTGCATGGAAAATTGCTTTTTGGGCACGCTTATTAGATGGAAATCATGCCTATAAATTAATTCAAAGCGACCTCGAACTGTGTACCGAGCGTGGATTTTCGGAAACCGGCGGAACCTATCCAAACCTACTAAATGCTTGTCCGCCTTATCAGATTGATGGAAACTTTGGCGTAGTGGAAGGCATGTCCGAAATGCTTTTGCAAAGCCATTTAAAGGAAATTCATTTATTACCAGCCTTGCCGGATGCTTGGTCAAGTGGCTATATAAGTGGGCTGAAAGCGCGTGGAGGTTATACCTTGGAAAGCTTAGTTTGGAAAAACGGAAAACTTATAACTGCTGTTTTAGGAAGCAAAAATAATGGAATTTGCAAATTGCGTACACAGCAACCAATTCAAATAAAAGGCGTTAGCATTCAATCAAAAGAGGAAACTAGCCCGGCAGGAAAAACATGGATAAATACTTTTGACGTAAAAGCAGGAAAAAAATATAGCATCACATCGAAATGAAAACGCTGAAAATCATTTTTCTTTGTATTGTTTTTGTTAATATTGTGAATGCGCAAATGCAAACGCCGCCCATGTATTTTGCCGATTATTCGCGTATAAAAGATGCCGCCGGAGTTGCCAAGCCATTTGCAAAAGATCCTTCTGTGATTCAATTTAACGGCAAGTTTTTGATGTACTATTCTATTTGCGGTCCATCAACAAATGGAAATCCGGGAAACACCGGCTGGTCGATGGGAATTGCACAAAGTGAAGATTTGGAGCATTGGACAAGAGTGGGCGAAATTGTTTCAAATCCACTTCACAGTTGGGAAAACAAAGGAATTTGTGCGCCCTGTGCCAAGGTAATAAACGGCAAAGTGCATTTGTTTTACCAAACTTACGGCAATGGAGCGAGCGATGCTATTTGTCACGCATACTCTTCGAATGGCATTACTTTTACCCGTAACGCTACCAATCCAATATTCAGACCTACAGGCGATTGGAATTGCGGACGAGCTATTGATGCCGAAATTTTTCATTTTGGCAATAAATATTTTTTATATTTTGCTACGCGCGATAAACCCTACGTAAAACAACTGACAGGTGTAGCTACTGCGCCCGATACCACTACTACTTTCAACAAATCAGTTTGGACACAAGCTTGTACGGCACCAATTCTGGCTCCTGAATATCCGTGGGAAGGAAATTGTACCGAAGGTGCATCCATTATTCAACGCAATGGAAAATTATATATGTTTTATGCAGGAAATTACAACAATTATCCTCAACAAATTGGAGTGGCCGTAAGTACTGATGGGTTGGCGTGGACTAAGCTCTCAACAACACCTTTTTTGGCTAATGGTGCTGCGGGTACCTGGAACAAAAGCGAATCGGGTCATCCGGGTATTTTTGATTTCGAAGGCATAGAATCATACCTGTTTTATCAGGGCAACAATGATGGAGGCAAAACTTGGTGGCTTTCGCAAATACAAGTATATTGGAGTGCTACCGGACCTTCAAAAACTCCTGTTACATCATTGAATGGCAATTACAATGACGATTTATTTTCTGTATTGGTTAAAAATGGCATATTAGAAATAAATGTAGCTTTTGAACAGCCTTCAAAATTAGAAATTTTCAATATCGATGGTACAGTAATAAAAGTATATAGAATATATTCGAATGAAGAAAAAAATATTACAGTTTCATATCTCAAACGTGGAATGTATCTTTGCAAATTGAATGTTGCTAATCGAAGTTATTGCAAAAAAGTTATAATCAAATAAAACCAACAAAAATATACATGATTTTGAATCGTCGTACGCTTTTAATTCTCACGCTTCATTTTTCATTTTTCATTCTTTTATCTGCTCAATCAGCATCTCCCCGTATGATGTTTGGCGATACCACACGCATTGGAGCACCTTTTGCAAAGGATCCGCATGTCATAAAATTCAAAGGGCGTTACCTAATGTATTATTCCATTCCGGGCAAAAAGTTAATAAACTCTCAGAGTGGTTGGGGCATTGGCGTAGCCGAAAGTAAAAATTTGTACGACTGGACGAAAATTGGCGAAATAAATCCATTAAAAAGTGCTGATTATGAGCAAAAAGGAATATGCGCTCCATCGGCAATCGTTATAAAAGGAAAAGTGCACCTTTTTTACCAGACCTATGGCAATGGGGCAAAAGATGCTATTTGTCATGCTACATCGGCCGATGGAATTCAGTTTACACGCAATGCTACCAATCCCATTTTCAAAGCTACAGGCGATTGGAATTGCGGACGCGCTATCGATGCTGAAATTTTCAAGTTCAAAGGAAAATATTTGCTCTATTTTGCTACGCGCGACCCACAGTACCGACAACAGATTATGGGCGTAGCTACCGCGCCTGCCAATACGAATTTCAATCGCGAAGCATGGACTCAAATAAGCAATAAACGCATGCTGGAATTGGAATATCCGTGGGAAGGAAATTGTACCGAAGGTGCTTCTATAATTAAGCGTAATGGCAAATTGTATCTATTTTATGCTGCCAACTACAACAACGCACCTCAACAAATTGGTGTAGCCGAAAGCGTTGATGGTATTACCTGGAAAAAACTATCCGATAAACCATTTCTGGCAAATGGTAAAAAAGGAGAATGGAATTCGAGTGAATCGGGACATCCACATATTTTCGACAATGGCAAAACATCCTACCTTTTTTATCAGGGAAATAACGATAATGGCAAAACATGGTTATTGTCGAATGTAGAAGTTGTCTGGAGCAAAAATGGACCAAAAATAAACATTATATTTTAATGTTTAATATTTACCCTACTCTTTGGTTTTAGCTGAAGTTCAATACCCGAAAGCTATCGGGTTTGAGTTTTATTACTTAGTTATTATTGATAAACTTTAAATATCAGTAAAACAAGTGTAAATCACTTGAATTTTAAAGGTATATGTACATTAAAAGTGTGCTTCACAGCGCCATTTTCTAAGCTATCGCAAGCCAGAAACAGGGCGCGGGGTTTCCCTTTTTCGATTAATAACTGTGGGCGTTCCATGTGCGAAAGCGTTACTTTTTTACCATTTTTCATAGTAAATCCCAACTTAGAAACCAATGCGTTTTTGGCCGGTTTCCAGTCGAGCCCATCTACCGAATAAAACAAAACCAATGAACGGCCAACTTTTGTAAATTCGCCATGCATATCTTTTGCAATAGCGTAGTAGCAATTATCCTGATACCAAATGTAAGGGTCTTCGGCCGGAAAAAACGAACCTTCAACAGTAAATATTGGCTTATTCATTTTTACATAAGGTCCTTCGGGGCGGGATGCCACAGCACACAAATGCACTACAGGACCACCAAAAGGCATGGGTTTACGTTTAGCTACTGCTTTATATACCATAAGATATTTACCGTCGTGCATACGTGTGACAGATGGGTTTGCCATCATCAACGCATCGTGGGCATCAGGGTCGGGCGATACATCAATAAGTGGTTTATCCGAACGTATCCAAGGCCCGTAAGGCGAATCGGCCACTGCCACACCAATGCGTTGATTGTTGCGATGCGTCATATTCAAACCATTTTTTACATTCACGCCATCGCCAAAATTGCCCGCATAATACAAATAATACTTTCCATCAAAAAAATGAATGGTTGGATTGTGGGTATAGTGTCCGTCCCAAAAAGCAGGACCGCGAGCGGGCAGGGTGATATCCGAAAACTTGTAAGGCCCTAATGCTTTATTAGAAACTGCATGCGCAACTTCTGAATGCGTTACCCAAGCGTTAAATGTATATTTTTTGTGCCAACGAGCATAAAAAATATGATATTTTCCATCCTTGCCTTTTATTGGCGAAGAGCCCCACGTAAAGAGTGAATCGTTTTGAAAAATAGAATAATCGGCTACCAGCCCTAAAGCCGTGTTTATATTAAGTTCGCCCACCGGAGCAAGTGCTTTTTTGCTACAACGAGTTTGCTTGGCAGAAGTTACCGAACTTATGCTGAAAAACAAAAGGATTATTTGTGTTCTTAAAATAAAAACTCTAAAATTAATTTTCATATTTTCTTATTATTAATTTAAATTACTACCGAATAAATCATGCCCCAATCACTTTGCACTTCGTATTGATGTACGGTACACATTCTGAAATAGTACTTTACACCCACTTCTAAATTAGGCACAAAACAAGCTCCTTTGGTAGGCGTTTGGATGATATGCGTATTGCTTGTAAAATCGGGACTTGTAGAATACTGAACTTTGTAAAGATACTCGTTAGGATCGCAGGCATAACCAATGCTAAGTCCACCCATAAACGATATAAAGCCTTTAACAATAGGAGGAAACACCCAGTTTTTTAATATTTTCTGAGTTGAAACTTCCGATGCTGTTTCGCCAAAAGAATTAATAGCCACCAATTTAACCGAATATGATTTGCCAATGGTCGACTCTTTTGATAACTTATCTGTTTCAATCCAGTTGTCGATGGTTTCGTTGGTGGAGATATTCAATTCTGTTTCGCCATATAGCAATTTATACGAACTTGCCAGAGCAGCAGGTTCAAATTGCACACGAATTTTTTCGCCATTATTTTCGATAAACTTAATGATTGGTTTTTCGGGTGCTCGGTAATTAATTACAGTATCCATTTGAGCGTATCCGGTAGGTGTAAAAACCGATATGCGTCGCGCTTGAGCTAAACTATTTTTGGATACAATCTGTTGCACAAAAGTCGAATCACCGGGTTTTATATCGGGCAAAGTTATATCGGCACATTTCACCCATTGGTTGTTGGCTGTTAGTTCTTCGCACACCAAATGGTACGAATGCAATATAAATGCAGGCAAATCGAGTTTGGAGCGCGGTTGCAATTTCACTTCCAATTTATTGGTTTTGTCAGATACCACCATTGTTTTAAATGGCGCATGTTCTTTGCGAATAGCATAAAAGGCGCGTTTGATATTGCCATAGCCATCCACCAAACCCCAGTCGCGGTTTTGCGATACTTTTGTATCCCACGTTAGATTACTGGAACGGTGAAAGCTTCGATAATCGTTGTAAGTCCACAGCGATGCACCAAATACATAATCGCGGTTACGTATTTGTTTTAATATTTTTCCGAAATCAAGATTAGCCGTATTAATATCCTCGCCAATAAGATTTTGACCATATTCTGTCATAAAAACAGCTTTGGTTGGCTGAAAAGTATGTACGCGGTCGAGCTCCCAACCCCAGCCACCGTAAGTATTTATGGGCACAAAATCGCTAAACTTCGAAGGGTCGTCGGCTTGATGTGCTGCCGAGTGCGATACCATGACCACGATGCGCGATTTATCCAAGCTGTCTTTTACAAATTGAATTGATTTTTCGACATATTTCATAACCTCGGGGTTATGTTTTACGTAGCCAATTTCGTTGCCTACACACCAACCTACAATGCTGGGGTGGTTGAAATTACCGTTTACAATTTTTGTAAGCCATTCGAAAGGGATAGGATTGTTAGGCTCAGCAAGGGTTGTAATGCCCCAGAGCGGTACTTCGGCAATAATCATCATGCCTTTTTCGTCGAGGTAATCATATATTTCTTTGGTTAATGGTACATGCGATAAGCGACTTAGATTAACACCCAATTTTTTCATATTATCTATTTCGCGTTTAAACATAGTGGCAGGAAGTGTGTTTCCGGTCAAACGATTGTCGGCTACCCAGTTGAGTCCCATAGCACGAATTTCTTCGCCGTTGAGCAGAAATTTCTTATCGCAAATTTCAACCTTACGAATGCCAAAACGCTCGCTTATTTCGTGCATCGGGTTATTATCGGCAACCAGCTTAATTTTGAGGCTATACAAATGCGGCAAATCGAAATGCCACAATTTCACTTCTTTTTTTGCCAATGCAATACTAAAATTAACCTGCTGTGCATTGCTACCTGTAAATTGAAAATTTTGTTTTGCTTTGCGAATTGTTTTTCCATCAAACTGAAGTTCGTACTCCAATACTCCGTTTTTAGTCGAAGCAGATGGATTTTGAATGTTAGCACGCACCGAAATATCTGCCGTTCCTTTTAGCAAATCTGGGTTAGCAAGAATATGAGCTGTTTCGATGTAAATTGGATTATTTACAATCAGTTGCACCGGTCTACGAATACCTCCCCAGCTCCAATAAGCACCACTTCGAAAGGTATTGTCGGCACATACAGCCAACACATTTTTTTGCCCTGCTTTCAGTTTTGCACTAATATTGATATAATTAGGGAAATAACCACCTGTAATATCGCTCACAAGTTCACCATTGAGCCACACTTTGTAATCGAGACCAACTGCTTCGAATAGTAGTCGAACCACCTTCGAGTTTGCATCTTGCGGCGTTACAAACGAAGTACGATACCACCCTTTGCCCGTATATTGAGCATACTCGTTGCGAATATCCCAGTTGCCGGGCACTTGCATTTTGTCCCAGCCAGCATCGTTTGCATTGATCGCAAACCACTGTTCATTAACACCTACTGAATAGTAATCGGCTTTAAAATTCCAAACTCCATTCAGCGAAATAGTTTTCTCTAAGCTATTTGCTTTTACTGAAAAACTCACCAGCAGAAATAGAAAAAAAAGCTGCAAAAAATTGCTTTTTATCATTTTGTAAATTAGTTAAGTATTCTGTTTTTAAGTACCCATTCCGTCGAAAAAATGCCTCAAATCCAACTCTGCGCTTTTGTTGAAAACATGGTCAATTTGTTTCCAATTAACTAAATCTTTGGAGTGCGAAATTATAATTCCGGGAAAATATTCAAAAGTTGAATTTACGGTGTAATAATCATTTCTAACCCTAACAGTAGAAGGGTCGGGGAAAAAGCCTGGATTTACTGGGTTGGTATACGTTTTGGATGCTGAAATAAGTGTTTGATGTGAGCAAACAAGGATGATTAATATTAACACTAAAAATGTTTTTTTCATTAACAATTGTATTGATTTAAAAAATGCGATTTTAACGCGCAAGTTTTCATTATGGTCAGAAATACCCTACAAATTTACAGAAAAACTATTTAATACAAGCTTGTAAATAAGATATTTTAAAATGTAAACGATTACAATTCTAAAAAGCTATTGTAATCGTTTACAATAAATGATTTAAAACAGTATTTGAATTTAGTTGTCAATTTTGTTGAGATATTTTCATCCCTTGTATAAAATGCTAATTACATTTCTACTGAAACAAGTCCACCTAAACCAACCCACTCATTTTGTTGACCTTCGGCAACTACGGTTAGTTTCCATTCGCCAGATTTGGCAGGAATTGAAACCGAAACATCCTCTCTGGTGGCAGTTGATTTTGTAAATACCAACTTGTTATCCAACCACACTTCGGCTTT
>CAMDNO010000202.1 GCA_945902955.1 Porphyromonas cangingivalis | reverse complement strand
TCCTTAATAACTGAATCTTCGTTCAACTCATTATCCTCGAATATAGTTTTAAGGTGTTGATTGATAGCAGGAATGGACACATCGTACAGTTCGGCCATCATTTTTTGAGTTAGCCACACATTTTCATCCTCATAACGCATCTCAATACTATCGGGATTGTCGCCAATAGCTGCCACAAAAGTCAAATATTCGGCAGCCGAGCTACGGATTGTAACTTCTTTTTTTGGTTTTTTTTTCGTCATGCTTCGAAGTATAATCTATTATTGTTTTTTTTTATTAAGCAGTTTTTCTCCCATGTCCCCACATATTCCAATGTGTTTTTGTTGGTTATCCATTTCCCAATTAATCCACTACCTTCATTGAAGCCTGAAGTCATATCTGTTAAGCTGATAAAATCAGTTTTATTTTCACTGATAACAGTTATCTGCGTATCATTAACGTTGAGTTTTGTTCCTTTCGACATAGTTAGTTAATTATATTCCTGTTTATATTTTGTCTAAAATATCTTTATAATTTGAAAGTCTTTGTTGCTTCCAGTAAAAGCATTTATCACATTTTAAAATGCAAAGTAGAGCTTTGCTTCTGCCGCGACATAGGCAAAGAGCCTATGCCGAGCTTAACAGCCTACGTTTAGCTGGGGCGCAACACCTGCTAAATGCACGTCAGCCAGCCAATGTGCTTAGGCGCGTGTTATGCGTTAGGTGTTTTTATTTTATCTATTTCCTTGAATAACTTCTAAATGATTGAATCGTCTCAAAAAGTCCTATGCTTATGAATATCCGTCCAAATGTGTCAAACACAACAAACAAAAGATTCTCTGAAAATTTATAGTTCTTGAATATATTGTCCATAAATTCTAAGCTGTGTGTTGGATTTAAGAATCTAACATAATAAACTAAAAGTTTCATGAGATTTTCAAATCCATTAATTGAAATATCTACTTGATAATTAGTTGACATTATCATTAGACTAAAAAACAACGCACCGAACAAAGGTGTCACCAGAAAAAATGCTTGCAACCACTTTGTTCCAAAGTCGCTGTAAACCAACGATAAACATAAGCTGATAATTGAAGGAATATTCTTAAACCAATGTCTATTTAACATTGAATACAATAATGCTTTCTTGGATGATTTGTAATACTCTATTTGGTCACGTTTGTTGTTTTGTTTTAATGAAACTGTATATAAGTCATTAAAAATTTCATATCGTTCTTTATGGTTTCCATCAATTTTATTACATGGAAATGTAGAATTGAATAGTTTTATTGTCGAGAGGTCTGAATTAACAATAGAAAGTCTGGCGAAATTCGACATTTCAACATTTTTCATTTCTAGTTCACCTAAAGAAACTTTATGTAATTCAAAATAGGAATCTATTTTGTCACTCTCGTCAACTAATAAGAGTTTATGTTTTTCGTTCAAAAAAGTGTCATCTAAAGCAAGATGTAGTTTATATAGCGGAAGTGACTCATCAATAATTATTGTTGTATAGCTCTGAAATTTTAATTTCTGTTCTTCTGTTATATTCTTTAACTTATAAAAATCAGAAATAGTAATATCTGAAATCTTTTTCTTTTTTTCGTGTATCTTTATATTATTAAGTAAAAAACGACCTTTATTTGTAAAGCCATGTAAGCGAAGAGAGTTAATGTCAATATTCTCAATTTCAATTGTATTGTTGATGTAGTACTTGCCAGAAAGACCCAACTGATTAATCGATACATTTGAGACCGAAATCGTTGAATCTTCTAAAATATTTGAGAAGCTCAAATTGTTGATAAATGTTCCTGTATTATAAACTCCAATATGCTTAGCACTTTTACCTTTAAATGATAATGATTTAAAATGACCACCAAAAGCTCCGACACTCTTTGCAGAAACGTCCTCCACTGTTACACTTCCAAAATCACCAGGGTCACTAATACCACCAAAAGCTAAAAAATCTGAGAAATTGCACTTTGCAAAATACAACCACAAAAATTTTCCGCCAGTAAAATATACTCTATCTAAAAAGTTAGTATCTCTAAAACTTAAGCCTTTATGGAATTTTCCATTGACAAAGTCAATTCTATTCAGGAAAGTTGAGTTCTCAATCTTAACGTAATATGGGTAATCAAAATCTTCATTAATTTTAACCAAGCCTGAAATTTCAATATTGTCAATAAAAACTTGTATTTCAGTAGAATAATCAGTTTGAACATAAAATTTATTATATTCATCTTGAGTTTGATAATATTCACCTCGTATTATTTTGACAAATGTATCTGAATTTATTTTTTGCATAGATTATTCAATATTTGTTTTTTTACACTTACGCATAACATTTATATAAGAGAAAAATAAATATCAAAATTTTTACAGATATTCCCTTATTCCAAACATATCGTATTTTTATAGTTCTCAAATCGGCAATATTTGAAGTATATGTTTTCGCTTGCTTTTCGCCCCGCAAATATAAACATTATTTTTAGCTATTTAACCTATTTGAAATTATTTTCTGACTTTATATTTCTGCAGTAGAAAGTCTATTAAATATCACTATATTCCAGATCATTCGGGGCTGTATGCCGCGCTATTTCTTCTTTTTGGTGTGTTTCAGTACATTTTTTTCATCGCTGTCCAATTTTCGTTGTAGTTTTTTTACATCTTCGGCTGGCGGGAGGTTTTCGGGCACTATTCCACGTTGAGTAAGCATATTTCTCACAGCTAAATTATTATCAACATGTTCTTTTTCAATCTTTGTTTGTCCTTTGAGGTCTTTTGTTTGTACGTTCATTCCGGTCATTTCTGCTGCTAAATCTTTGGCTTTAATGCTTATTGTTGGCAGAAAATCAGCTACAGGTCGGCTGTCGGGTATGCCCATTCTTCGTTTAAGCATTTGAGTATTTAGCCTGAAAAGTGCCTGGTCGCCTTTACTACGGATTATTGCGAATCCCTGACTGTCGACACCTCTTTCGTATAAAATACCGGATAGTTGTTTCTCGGTCTGGCTTAGTTTTTCGCGTGCTTTTACCCGTTCAAATTCTAAAATACGTTGTTCAACTAATTCAGCTCTACGGGTTTGTACTGCAAAGTAGTTTTGTGCAAATGCAATTTCTTCTTTACGGCTGTCACCGTTTTGGGCTATAAGATAACAGGCATAACGGGTTAAAGCAATGTCATCTACCTGTCTTTCAGTATTTGAGCCTATTTCGACCATCTTCCTGACGTCAGGAAAATGGTCTTCGACTAATTCACCTGCATTTTCACAAGCATCTTTGGCCTTTTGGATTACCTTTTCAAAGTTTTCCCATTTACTATAGCCAAGTAGTGATTGCAATTCGCGCGCACTCCAGCATTCTATTCCTTCAAGCTCCGAAGCAGCAGCTTCAAATTGCACAAACAATTGTTTTATTTCTTCAGTCTTCATATTCAATTTATTTTTAGGTGATTATAGTTTTCGCCCCGCAAATATAAACATTATTTTTAGCTATTTAACCTATTTGAAATTATTTTCTAACTTTAAATTTCAACAGTGACACCCCTCCCCAATTATTATATTATTCAACCCCATTCGGGGTTTTGTAGCGTATGTTTGCATTTCATCAGCCATGCATTTCATACATGGTTAAGTAAAATTTAACCCCATTCGGGGTTGCTCTTATTCCCCTTTAGGCTTAGGGGGCATCTTTCCCTATCTTATTCCCCCTTCGGGGGTTAGGGGGTCGGGGTTGGGGGCAAATAAAAAAGCCAGACAAAGTTCAGGGTTCTTTGTCCGGCTTATTGCTTTCTATATTACTTCTTCCTTTTCGCTAATATGTCCGGGTACATCCGAAGCACTAACAACGATTTTATCACCATCCAAGCTTGCATTTGCAGCTTTAGCAGTGTATACCCAACCCAATATTCCGCCAGTTTCCACAGCATTCCCTTTTTCCACTTCTGTGCCATCGGCATTCAAAATAGTTACTGTTACTTCTTTTACCATAAAGTTGTCGGTTACTAACACAGTAATTGTATCTCCAACTTTACCGGTGTATTTGCTTACATCTATTGTATCAATATCCGGTGCTTGTAAAAAATCGCCTACTGCCACATTATAAGGTGTTATCCCATTTCCCGAAACATCTTTATAGGCCTGCATAGTAGCAGGGTTGTTTATTGCTGCCTTGGCATAAAGTATTGCCTGTTGAAACTTAGCCTGATGTGCCTTTTGTCCTTCTGTTGGTTCTCCTGTTCGTTCTTTTGGTTTGCTCGATACAATTGTTTTACCATTACGGGTGCTGAATACAATCATGTCGCCTACTAAACCACTCAATCCATGAGTAATCACATTGTTTTTAGATTCTGCCATAATTCTTTTTTTGTTTAATGTTAATTAATGTTTTATTTATCTTGTTTAAATCCCTGAATTTGCATATTTTCTGTATTTTAACTGTATATAAATACAACTTAAATAAGCTTCGCCTATAAGGTAGATATAAGATCGATATAAGCTTTCTGTATCTTAGCTTTATTGTTGATAAATATACATTTCTCCCATTCTATATTGTTAAGGCTATTAACAATATAGCGGTATTGTAACTAGCTTAGTTATGCCAAGTCAAGGCATAGCATTAGCTACCAGCGTTAGCAATACATACACGTCAAACATATCTCATGCCTTTTGTGTCTTTTTTTAATAAGATGTTTTTGAAAATTGTTTGTAATCAGTTAAGGTTTTTCATTTAATAATAGCTATTGGGGGTAGCTATGGTGTAAACAAGAATAAAAAATTTCTTTAACTGAAGACGGTGCAAATATATTTCAAATATTTGAGAAATCAAAGTTTGTCCGTATACAAATAGTTATGTTATAAAACACAAATATAATTGTTCGGTTTACATTTGTTTTAATTACAGATTGTTGCTTATTGCTCATTATACAAAGTTTTTGCTCATATACTTGCAATTAATATAGCAAAATGTCAGGTAACAGATGAAAGTTTATTACAAGCAACTCCGTCATAAAAGAAGGAAAATGGTCTATAGTTTTAAAAAAAAATACGAGCACAATATTCCCCCCAAATGTTATATCTTTGTATTTCATTTTAAATAAATATGTCAAAACAAAAACTTACTTACAACGAGGCAATTAGTGAGCTCGAAAAAATATTAGCCGAATTAGAAAACGACAATATTTTAAATATGGACGCCGTGTCCGAAAAAGTAAAACGCGCAGCAGTTTTACTCGATATTTGCAAAAAACAATTGCATGAACTCGACACCGAACTCGAAAAGATAATGGAACAAATTGATTAATGTTATGAAAACAAAATTTGCATTAATAACCTTATTATCTGTATTTTGTATAATTACAAATGCACAAATAGCCGACGATAGAGGCTATTTAGTAAAAGTAGGAGACATAGCTCCTAACTTTACAATAACATTAACCACCGGCAAAACCATTCAACTAAATAAATTGAAAGGCAAAGTGGTTATGCTACAATTTACGGCCAGTTGGTGCAGCGTTTGCCGCAAAGAAATGCCATTTATTGAAAGTGATATTTGGCAAAAGCACAAGGGCAATCCTAACTTTGCTCTAATTGCCATCGACCGCGACGAACCACTCGAAACAGTGCTAAAATTTGTAGAAAGCACCAAAATTACCTACCCGATAGGTCTCGATCCCAAAGCCGACATTTTTGCACTCTTTGCTCAGCGCGAAGCAGGTATTACCCGCAACGTTATTATCG
Organism: Porphyromonas cangingivalis; assembly: GCA_945902955.1. GTDB lineage: Bacteria > Bacteroidota > Bacteroidia > Bacteroidales > Paludibacteraceae > Paludibacter. Next base: position 1,876 of record CAMDNO010000202.1, on the reverse strand, counting down.
ACAAAACAGGAAAAATAGTATTGCTTACAAGACTTTATAATGAGATTGAATTCAATGAAATGAAGAATAAAATTGAGGAGTTGTTGAAGTAAGGTTGTAATAAATGGAACATAATTTGGAACAACTAAAAAATTTAAACGAACACTTTGCTAATATACCAAAAGTTGGTATATTAGCAAAAAAACACAATGGGAAAAAACACATCAATATTATTAGGCGATTACTTTGAGAATTATGTTAACGAGAAGCTTCGCTCAGGCAAATATTCTTCAGTGAGTGAGATAATTCGAACTGCTTTACGCTTGCTTGAAAACGAGGAAAATAATACTAAAATTTTAGTAAACGAATTAAAAGCCGGAGAACAAAGTGGTATGTTAAAAAATTTCGATAGAAATGAAAACCTAAAAAAACTTCATGCTAAATACCTAAAAGAATGAAGTTCGAAATAAGTAAAAAAGCGAGTGATGATATAAATGATATTTGGCTATATACTTATGAAACATGGTAGTTTGAACAAGCGAATAGATATTATAACATAATAATGGACGAAATTGAATTTATTGCTGATAATTTTGAACATGGCAAATCAATTGAGCATGTAAGAACTGGATATCGTCAAACTAAAGTAAAATCTCATCTAATATTTTATAAAAAATCCTCACAAGGTATTGTAGAAATTATTAGAGTTTTACATCAAAGAATGGATATTGAAAATCGACTAAATGATTAACTAAATCAATAAAAACATTGCATTATAAATATATTTAGTATTTTGTAATTAATACAACAATCTTCTGATTTTACCGTTAAAGTATTAACCAATAAAAAAAATAGATTTTATGCAATTAAAAAAAGTTATTTTGTTTTTTATTTTAGCTACGACAGTCATTGGGTTCAATGGCTGTTCAAAAGAAGAAGACCCAATTGAAAATGCTGTAAAAACCGCTGGTTCATTATCAGTAAAAGCAACAACAAGCTCATATCAAGGTGAGTACGCCCCATCACATGTTGTAGCTATATGGGTAGAAAGTAGTACAGGCACTTTTGTAAAAACTTTGTTGGCAAAAGCGGCAGTTCGCAAACAGTATCTTACAAACTGGACAAAATCGTCGAGTGGAAATACCACCGATGCAGTAACAGGAGCAACAGTTAACAGTCACACAGCTTACACAGTTACCTGGAATGGTAAAAATGCTTCGGGTACAACAGTTGGCGATGGCACTTACAATGTGTGTGTTGAGTTTACCGAGAGTAATGGTACAGGCAAATATGCCACTTTCTCATTTACAAAAGGCGTTGCTGCCGACAGCCAAAGTCCAGCCGCAAAATCGAATGTTTCAAATGTTTCATTAACATGGACGCCAACTGCAAATTAAAAATTAAAATGTAGTTTTGTAATTAAATCATTAAAACCACCTTTTGAAAACTAATCTTTTCCAAAAGGTGGTTTTAATATTATTCTTATCTGATAATAATTGAGATTATTGTTTAATTTTGCAGCTCTTAAAATTCAAATAATGAAGAAACTCAACAACATACTTTTTTCAATGACAACCAGCGTTATTTTGCTGGTTATCTTCGCCATAGCTATTGGTTACGCCACATTTATCGAAAGTCGGGAAAGCACCGAAGTAGCCCGAGCATTGGTTTATAATGCATTTTGGTTCGAAGCCTTGCTTGTAATACTCATTATTAATTTGATAGGAAGTGTTGTTCGATACGATATATTAAATACACGAAAACTTTCCATTTTACTTTTTCACCTCGCGTTTATCGTTATCTTAATTGGTGCCACTATTACCCGCTACATGGGCTCCGAAGGCATTATGCACATTCGCGAAGGAGAAACATCCTACGAAATTAGCTCCGATAAAAC
>CAMDNO010000201.1 GCA_945902955.1 Porphyromonas cangingivalis | reverse complement strand
TAAGTAAGTAGAATTTATTATTGATATGTTTCTTAAATTATTTGTAATATGACCCCCAACCCCCAAAGGGGGCTTCAAGACGCAGTATCTTTAAATTCTCCTATCTTTTATAGAGAATATGTCTTAGCCTCCGTCAGCTGACGGATTGGGGGTCAGAATAAAACATATCATTTAAAATTTTTTCAATTACTTAATTCATGCAATACTTTCGATATATTTTATTTATTATTGTTGTTCGCACGAAGTAATTACTATGAAATAATTTATTTATGGTTGTTTGCACGAAGTAATTACTATGAAATAATTTAATTATGGTTGTTCGCACGCAGTAATTACTATGAAATAATTTAATTATTGTTGTTCGCTTGAAGTATTTCGTTGTACTACCATCCAATATTGATATTCTCGTGGAGTTTTTCGTTTAAATGAAGTGCAAATATATACATTGCAGCGCATTTTTCGATAACCAACAGCCTATAATTTTATAACTTCGGGAGTTTTTCTATATAAATTATATTCCCACTTGCATATAAGTGAAGTTTTTCTGTTACTTTTTATTTACACAATGTATTTTTAGCCGTAAAAATAGTACATGAAGTGCAACATCTATTATTTGTGTGGATACAAATGATAGATGTAAATGTACAACTTTAATTAGTTGGGAGGAAAATTATCTGTGTGGAGTTACAAAGCTAATTTGTAAGTTTCGGAATACTGGTTGTTAAGCTACAAGTATTAAACTCTTTAAAACAAAACAACCATGTTGACGATTTTTATTTTAGGAGTTTAGCTCTTTCAACAATGAATTACAAATATACATTTTTTTAATACAAACTACTCTGTATTACAAACTTTTTTTGAGGGTCTTTGCTTAGTCAAGCTATAAGGCGTTGCTCAACACATTACAGATAGCGGGAAAATTTCTTTTTTATCACCAGGATAACGGGCATCAACTCCAAAATCACTTAACTCTTTTGGGTCGATGTAAGTAAAATCAGAGTCAATATCTGCGCATTCTGAAAGTAAAAATTCAATGTTGTGTGTTCTCTTTATTTCAATATCATGAGCTATTAAAAAAGCTTTTAAAAACTTCTCGACAGCTTGTTGACAATGAAAGCAAACAGATGAAGTCGCAATTATTTCATATTCAGTTAATTTGTCAACAACCAGTAAATCTTCATTAGCCTTTAATAACCACTGCTTTACAAATTCTTCTGTGCTATTGTTCATATTGTAACTCCCTCCTTCATAACTTGTTTTAAAATATGACTAGTTATTTCACATTTTGAACTAATTTCTTTTTCGCTTTGGATTAATATATCTGCAGGTATTTTTTGCAATGCCAACTCTTTTCTAATTAGCGATTTTAATGCTCTTTTTCTTCGAACATCTATTGTTTCATTTGTAATAACAAGAAAATCATAATCACTGTCGCTGTTATTATCTTTTCTTGCACGTGACCCAAACAAAACAATTTTGCTATTAGGAATTATCCTATTAGCAATGTCTCTGATAATAGTTAATGCGTTTGAATTGTTGTTAATCATAATTGTAAGCCCTCTGATTTCACACTTTTATATAATGGAGAATATAATAATGTAGTATTCCAATATGATTTAGGATAGATAAATGTCGAAATTGCTTGTCCGATTTCTAATTCGATACCATATAAATCATCTCTGAAATTATCTTCAATTGTATTCGTTATCTTGTTGCTATCAACCAAAATAAGAATATCCCAATCGGAATTTTCACGATTATCGCCACGTGCACGCGAGCCAAACAAAAATGCTTGTGCATGAGGGTCTTTGGAATGTATCGATTTGCTAATTTTATTAAATATCTGTTCTTCACTCGTCATTGTAATTGATTTTTAAATGTACAAAAAACTTTTTAAAGATAAATATACAAACTTCTTTCTGATAGATTAACTTATAAGTATTTGTAATAACAAGAAAATCATAATCGCTATCGTTGCTATTATTTTTTTTCTAATTCTACTTTACTAAAATTAAATCCGCCAAAAAATTTGAACCACATTAGGCACAATAGAAGAAAGTAAACAGAAAAAAAAGTACGTAATAGTAAAATGCCTATCGATGTTTTTAAGGTTTTAATACTATAATCATTATTTCTAATGCATCCTATTGTGCCTAATGTGGTTTGTCTTTTAATTTGGGAAAGTAGAACTAATTACTTAATTATATGAAACCCCAAAGATAAATATAATATTTTACTTTAACAATGCTTTGGTTTAATTATCCAATGGATTACGCATATAGGAGTTGACAATTAGGAATCATCGAACATGTTTTTTTGAACACAGATGAAATATATCAATTTATGGGTAATGACCTCCCCTAGCCCATCCAAAGGAGGGGGATTAAGTTACTATCATCTCTTTTTTTCGTTGTAAAAATCAATATTATTTGAATTACAGTAACAAAAGTAATCTAATTCCCCTCCTCGGGAGGGGTTAGGGGAGGTCGTAATGAGAGTGAATTTTAAATGCGTAATCCCTCCTTCATAGTCTTTTTGTGGTTTCTTTTTAATTCAATATACAGGCAACTCTGTGGTGCTTTTCACTTCCGAAATCACAAAAAAACTACTTATTAACGACACCGAAGGTAAAACCGATAGTTTCTGTTGGTGAAAATGGTAATAACTTTCCATGTCGGGCAAAACAACTTTCAGCATGTAATCGAAACTGCCCGAAATAAAATTACATTCCACCACTTCCGGAAAATTAAGAATTGCTTCGTTGAAAGCGCCCGACAAATCGATGGTTTGCTTTACCAAAGTAACGTGACAATACACAGTGAGGTTATTGCCTGTTTTTTTCTTGTTCAGTATAGTGGCATATTTTTCAATATAACCTTCTTTTTCGAGCCGTTTTACGCGGTCGTGTACAGGAGTGAGCGAAAGATTGATGCTATTGGCTATATCTTTTAGTGTAAATTGCGCATTGGTTTGCAATAAACGAAGAATTTTTTTGTCAGTTTCGTCGATAGTCATTGTTTTTCGTTATTTGGAAAGATAAAATGTACAGTTATTTTTTCTGTTTAATGAAACAAAATGCCGTATTTAAAGAAATATATTTTGCAAATATAGTAAATAATGTAAATAATTTCCTATTTATTTACATTATAAACAATAAATTTCTTTATCAGTTATATTTGTATCGAAATAATTCTACTTTGACAGATTACAAATTTTATAATTAACTTTCAGAGACAAAACTAACTTACATCCCCTTTAGGGGCTTGGGGCAGTTAAAAACAGTTTGTTTTCTGCCCCTAAATCCCCTAAAGGGGACATGAAGTTACTCACGATTTGTAAAATAGTTGCAATAATAAATAATCTGTCAAAGAAGAAATAAATACACAAATTTAAAACGTTACAATTATGATAATTGGAGTTCCAAAAGAAATAAAAAACAACGAGAATCGCGTTGCTTTAACTCCTGCGGGAGTTGCCGAGTTCAAAAAATACGGTCATACCGTGTATGTACAAACTAATGCGGGCGAAAATAGCGGTTTCGCCGATAATGCTTACGAAGAAGCGGGTGCTACCATTCTTCCAACCATTGAATCGGTATACGAAATTGCCGAAATGATAATGAAAGTAAAGGAGCCTATTGCTTCGGAATATCCGTTGATTAAGAAAAATCAGTTGCTATTTACCTATTTTCATTTTGCATCCAGTGAACCACTTACACATGCTATGATAGAACAAGGTGCCGTTTGCTTGGCTTACGAAACAGTAGAAAAAGCCGACCGCAGTTTGCCGCTGCTTGTACCAATGTCCGAAGTTGCTGGTCGCATGTCTATTCAGGAAGGTGCAAAATACCTCGAAAAGCCTATGAAAGGCAAGGGAATTTTGTTGGGTGGCGTTCCCGGAGTGGCACCTGCCAACGTCATTATTCTCGGTGGTGGAATTGTAGGAACGCAGGCGGCTAAAATGGCTGCCGGCTTTGGTGCAAGAGTTACCATTGTGGATGTTAGCTTGCCGCGTTTGCGCTACTTGAACGATGTAATGCCCGCCAATGTAACAACATTAATGTCGAACCATTATAATATTTGCGAAGCCATTGCTACTGCCGATTTGGTAGTTGGGGCCGTATTAATTCCCGGTGCAAAAGCGCCACATTTAATTACGCGCGATATGCTAAAACTAATGAAGCCCGGAACTGTATTGGTAGATGTGGCTGTGGATCAGGGTGGTTGCATCGAAACGTGTGTGCCAACAACACACGAAAATCCAACTTTTATTGTGGACGATATTGTGCATTATTGCGTAGCAAATATGCCCGGAGCTGTTCCATACACTTCTACTTTGGCGCTAACCAATGCTACTTTGCCTTACGCCTTGCAATTGGCCAACGAAGGTTGGAAAGTAGCTTGTGCCAAAAACATTGAACTTCGAAAAGGACTGAATGTGGTGGCCGGAAAAGTGGTTTACAAAGGAGTTGCCGAAGCCTGGGGGCTGCCATTGTCGGATGTTGAAATTGTATTGAACGATTAGTTTACTTTTTATAGTTTTGCATTTCTTATTTTTTCAAACAAAAAGAAAACGAATTTTCCAATGCTGGAAAATTCGTTTTCGTTATTAAATAAATGATATGTAAAATGAAAAATAATCTGTTATTTTAAAATTATTGCTGTATAGCTATTACATCAGCACATCATCACATCATCACATCATCACATCATCACATCATCACATCATCACATCATCACATCATCACATCATCACATCATCACATCATCACATCGCGTTGTGCTCATTTATCTTCCGGTTTCATAACTACTTCGAGCACATTGTTTTGCGATACAATCGTTTTAAGTGTCGATTGAATAAGCTCGGGAGTTAAAGCTTCAACTGATGCTTTATAATCTTTCAGTAGATCTATTTTGTCTTGATAAAAACGAACGACACTTGCTTGCCACCAATTGTTATTTTCAATATCTTCGGTGTACTTTTTAAGCATGTTTTCTTTCACTTTTTGTAAATCGTCGGCACGTGGGCCATTTTTAACAATCTCGTTTACTTCAGCATGGATAATGCCCATCAATTTGACTTGTTTTTCGGGGTCGGTGTCGAATTGCATCATCACAGTAGCTTCGCTTATGGGCGTATTGCTTAAACCACCACGAACACCAACGCCATACGAGCCACCTTCTTTTTCGCGAATGCTTTCTAAGTAACGCATGTTCAGCACACTTCCAATGGCAGTCATTGCCGTGCGGTTTTGAACTGTATAAGGCATTTTAGCACTATAAAGTATAAAGTTCGAAGCCTTTTTTACTTTCATTTCGCGTGCAAAAGTATTGTTTACTTTTCCCTGAGGTTTGCGAATTTGCAGGTCGGTAAATTTCTCTCCACCTTTTCCCGATTTCAATCCGCCTAAATAAGTTGTAATTGCTTTTTGCACATCGGCATTTTCGGGGTCGATACTTCCAACAAATACAAATGTAAAATCGGCAGGTACTGCAAATCGTTGTTTGTAAATTTCCAAAGCTTTATCCTGATTAATTTTGTCTAATGCGGCTAAATTTATCAAAACGGTACGTGGATGGTGATTGCTAAGCATAACGCTTACCGAGTCGCTAAACGATGTGCGTGGGTCGGTAGCCGAATTTGCCAAACTGGCTTTGTACATATTCATCATGGCGCCAAATGCGTTATCGTCCTTGCGAGGTGCTGTGAAATACAAATACACCAATTGCAGCATGGTTTCGAAATCATTTACCGACGAGTTTCCTGTAAATCCTTCTTCGTAAGTAGCGATATTTGGATTTACGTTGGCAATTTTACCTGTAAGCATTTTGCCTAATTCTATCGAATTGTAAGTTGCTAAACCATTATTTGCCACCACACTTGCCGACAAAAGAGCCGAATATACATCGGCATTATTGCTAACTTTAGAACTTCCACCTTCGCTAAATGCAGATAATAGAATTTCGTCTTTTTTGAATTTTGTTGGTTTAATAATTACTTTTATTCCATTACTCAACATCCACTCTGTTGTTCCATAAGCCTCATTCTTAGTTGCTTTCTTAATTTTGCCGGCTTTTGGAGCTGTTTCAATTAAGGGTTTGTTCAGATCTTCTTCGGCTTTAGCTTCTAACTTTGCATTTTTCGAATCGGCTATGGCAGTTATCACTTGCTCTTTGGAAGGTATAAGTACGGCTGCTTTTTCGGGCGATTGAAAAGATACAATCAAATTTTCGTCGGTTACATATTTTTTTGCTGCCTGATTTACGTTTACCACATTCAATTTTGGCAAAATCGTTTGTAATGTTTGGTATTCCCATTCGATGCCGGGAATAACTTCATCGGATAGAAAATGACGTACATATTCGCGTACTAAAGAGCCATTTCTCTGATTTTCGCGGTCGTTGTAAGCAGTTTCAATTTGTTTCAACAGGTTTGTTTTTGCACGCTCTAATTCCGAATTGGTAAAACCAAAACGTTTTACTTTTTCTGCTTCCAACAAAAGCGCTTTTAAACCTTCCAACTCCCTGCCTTCGTTGGGGATAGCTATCAACTGAAAAGCATCTTTCGATTTCACAATATCGCTATAACCAGCGTAACCTGCCACAAAAGGAGCGTTAGCTTGTTGCGTTATTTCTTCAAAACGATTTCCCATCATGCTCGAAATCAATTGATTTACAACATTAACAATATAGCCATCTTTTGATAGTTTCAGGTCGGATGGCATCACATCTTGCTTGTACTCTAAATCTATTCGCGTGTATTTGGCTTCAGGGTCTTTTACGTACGAAACAATTGGTTCTATGTTGTTTTGTATTTCGTAAATAGGGCGTTCGCCGGCATTTGCTTTTGCAGTAATATCGGCAAACATTGTTTTGATTTTTGCTTCTACTTTGTCTACATCTACATCGCCTACAATAAATATAGCTTGTAAATCAGGGCGATACCATTTTTGATAATAATCGCGAATAGTTTTGTAGGCAAAATTATTAATTACAGCCGTATCGCCAATCACATCGCGCTTGGCATACTGCGAACCCGGATATTTTTGCTTATTCGCTTCTTTCCACATGCGACGTTCGGAACCTGCTCCCGTGCGCCATTCTTCCCGAATCACACCCCGTTCGGAGTCAATTTCGGTGCCTTCCAACGAAATAAAACTCGACCAATCGTGCAATACCAACAGGGCACTGTCGATAATGCTTTCGCGCGTGGTAGGCACATCCGAAAGGTTGTACACAGTTTCGTCTAACGAAGTATAAGCATTAATATTGGTTCCAAACTTCACACCAATAGTTTCTAAATAGTTGATAATGCCTTTGCCGGGATAGTTTTTTGTGCCATTAAAAGCCATGTGTTCAAGGAAATGCGCCAATCCATTTTGATCGTCGTTTTCAAGAATTGCTCCCACATTTTGAGCAATGAAAAATTCAGCTCTGTTTTTGGGTAAATTATTTGATCTGATATAATAGGTCAAACCGTTGGGAAGTTTTCCGTACCGCACTTTAGGGTCGATGGGCACATTTTGCGAAGGTTGAGCAAATATAGCTGTTGTTGCAAAAACCAACAGACTAATAATGAAAGTTTTACTAATTCTCATATTTTGTAGTGTTTAAAAATTTTTATTAAAGATTATATAAGTTGATATATTTTGTTGAAATATT
>CAMDNO010000200.1 GCA_945902955.1 Porphyromonas cangingivalis | reverse complement strand
CAAACCACCGCTTACCAAGGTCTTTGAGTGAAGCTCCAAAGTGATAAATTTCGGTATTATCGATAATTAGAAATCTATCGTGCGATTGTTTAAATTCTTTTACTTCAATGGCTGAGTATTGTGCATTGTGTTTGTCAATATCTAATTGTAATTGTTTGCTAATTTTTTGTGTATATATGGTTGCTTTTACATTCGAGTTTCGCTTTGTGAGTAGTGTTAAAACTGACTCATCTACATAATTATCAATAAGTACCAACGAGTGTTTGGCTGTTTTTATTAAGTCGGAAACAAATAAATATGCGTCGTAAATTTGACCGTTGTAGAAAATACCTTGTTTGGGTTTAACTGTTCCACTATCGAGCGCATCTAAAATCTGGTCAATCCGTTTATCAGTTTCTATCTGTTTAATTTCCACCGTTTCTATTCGTTGAAATAGTTGAGCATTATTCAGAATGAATTTGCGCATTTCAACAAATGCACGCATTATTACAATGTTTGCTTCAATTGCTTGGTCGCTATTTAATACACTCGACAAATTTGCTACTCCTTGTTCTGTAAATGCCCAAGGCAATGAACCACCTAAGTGCTTCCGGGAAGGTATCGCATTTTGCGACACCATAAAATCAACTTCATTATCTGAAAGTTGAAACATAAAATCGGAAGGAAATCTTTTGATATTTCTTTTAACCTGTTCACGTAATCGAGTAGGTTTAACACCATAAATGGTAGCTAAATCTCTATCAATCATAACTTGGAAACCTCGAACGGTGAAAATTTTATTTTGGATATGAATAGGCTGGAGTTGTAAATTTTCAGTCATAAATTATTCAAGTGAAATTGGTTATTTTATTTAAAAGCTAAAGCTTTTGATAATATGTTATGCCGCTGTCTCTACAGCGGGCGAGAAAATCAATACGCAAACTGCTGTAAAAGCGGTTTTGTATATTTGATTTTGCAAATATAGGTATCGTTTTTTTAATAATTAATGTGAATAAAGAAATTTTTCGGGAAGAATATTAAACAGTGAGGGTGTCTTTTAAAAAGACGCCCTCACTTGTGCTATATGCCAAAAATCCAACAGGATTCAGTGGTTTTTTTTCGTTTTGGCTTGCCATTTCGGTTAGTCCCTGATAAATATCGCTGAACTGCCTATTGGTTTCTACCATAAATGTCTCGAGTTTTTCTTTTAATTTGGCTTCATCATAATTTCCAAGCCGGCGTGCGTACCCGTATCTTCGTATAGTAAGTTGTTGTTTTCGAATAATTGTAGTTTAATTATTCCCGAAAGTCCTTCTTTTATCGATTGATTCATAACGCCATTTTTGGGCGATGCTAATGAAATTGTTTGGTCGTTTTGTGCTTCTACGATGAGTTTGAGTTTGCCTTTTTGTATTTCGTAGCGCACATGTTGGCTCGTGATGGTTTTGGAGGTAACTTTAGCGCCATTGTAGGTTGCAAAGCGGTATTCTTTTTCTTTTACTATTAGGTTAATAATCAGACCGTTGAAATGAAATACTTTGAACGGAATGGTAGCTTCGGAAAACATAAATGACGTGTTGGCATTTTTAAAATGATTGGATTGCATCCATACATATTCGCGTGGAAACGATTTTCCCCAATCTTTTTCGATGTAACCCTTTCCGCCGTTAAAGTCAATTGGTTTGCCATCAATGTTTAAAATTCCCGCAAGCGAATGGCTCATGCTTACCACACCATGGTAACATTCCATAAATGTAAGATACGAAAAATAGCCCATGATGGACGGCGAAAAAAGGGATGTTTGGATTTTTGTGTTTGCCGTGAACTGCAACTTTCCTTGCATACTAATTTCGTTGTGATCGATTGAAATGTCAATTCCAGACTCGGAGAAGTTGTTTTTTGCAATGGTTAATCCAAAAGGGTGGTCGCTTGCAACGAAATTACTTTTGTCGAATTCTAAATAAACAGTTTTTAAATCGCCATTTTTAAAGGTAACAAAAGTTTGAATAAATGAGTGCGAATGTTTTGTGTTTAAACTGATTCCGGGTATCAAGGCTACCGAGCAATTGCCATCGGCACTTACCATTTTGTAATACCAGCCTTCGAAATAGTTTTTGTTAGTGAGCTTTCCCTGAAAAAGGATTGAATTGTTTATTTTGTGGAACATGGAGTGGAGTTTGTTTCGTTTATATCGTTTCTTTTTAAACATAAAATGAATCATTAAAGTTTAGAAATTGATTTACGAGAACAATTGAATTTAGGATAGGTTATCATTTCATGCTTCAGGTATAGACGAATTTATAAATAAAACGTTTATTTTTTCATTTTTCACAAGACATTATATATAGATTTAAATTCATGTTTGTATATTTGCATCATCAAAACAAATAAATATGATACATTCAGTAAAAATTAATGATAATTATCCGTCTGGAAAACGTATTATAAACGAGTTACGACGACACCCCAAGGCTGTAAAATTTGAAAACCCAGCATTGTCAGGAGTTGTACCAGAAGGTTACAAAACCTCTGATGAGTTGTGGGAAAATATGGATAAAAAAATAGATAATTTATGTAAAGAACATGGTCTTTTACAGTGAGCAATTTGAAACAGATTTAGAGCAAATTTTCAGAGGACTACTCACTTGGAAAAAGCATGAATTAGAGTATGAACATGTTATTTCATATAAAAACGATCTGAAAAACGAATGCATTTCTTTAGAGTTTAAGACTTATCATTTTAATTCACTTTTTCCAAATCATAAACAATTTGGGAAACATGTACATCGATACCAAAGAAATAAAAATACAACCTGGTACATTGTTTATAATAAAGACGAATACCGTAATGTTTATATCGAACGCATTTTTTCGAGCCATACTCAAGTTATAGAAAAGTAACTTGTATTTTCATCTTTTACGAAAATCCACATAATGAATATCGAAGAACTTCACGCCCATTGTTTAAACTTACATGCAGCAACCGAACATTTCCCGTTCGATGAAGTAACCCTTGTTTTTAAAGTAAAAGACAAAATGTTTGCGCTCATTCCGCTGGATAATCCGCAGCCACAAATTGCGCTAAAATGTGACCCCGATCGCGCTATCGAACTCCGTGAGCAATACGAAAATATTGTTCCGGCATGGCATTTCAATAAAAAACATTGGAATACGGTACTTATTAGTCCTAAAATTTCGACGGAGCTGCTCACCGAATTGATACAACATTCGTACGATTTAGTAGTGAGCGGATTGCCCAAAAAAGTGCGGGATGAACTCTCTGTTTTAGAAATAAAAAAGCATCAAACAGAATAATCCGGCTGATGCTTTTTTAGTATGATTTTGTTCTAAATTTTAAAATAGGACAAATATTTTGAGTTTATTTACTGAAAAAGAACTCACATCTACGGTTGGGTCGGTATTTTGTTTCAGGTTCTACTACTTTACCTTTTCCGTTGGCAATGATTCTGTCGCCGGCAATGCCCCACACTTTCATCATTTCGGCTTTCACTCTATTGGCTCTGCGCTGACTTAGGTTTTCGTTGTAGGCTCTATTTCCCATAAAATCGCAAAAACCTCTTATTTCTACTAGTAAACTTTTATCCGCTTTCATTTTTGCCGACACTTTGCGAATGGCTTCCAGTGCATCGTCGTCTAATTCTGTTTTGTCGAAATCGAAAAGTACCACTGGCATATAGTCCATTTGCGCTAACGTATCTAACCTAACTGTCTGTTTTTCTACCAATTGAGGATTTGCGATTGTTTTACCCCAAAAATCCACAGGAGTATTCAATGGTGTAATTGGCTCTCTGTCTCTGGCGTTTGGTACGCCATCTGCATCGTTGTCAGGGCCGTTTTCTGCCAATATGTTGGTTAATGAATCAATTTTATTATTTTGAACAGCCAATTGATTTTGGAGTAAGCGCATAATTGAATCCAACTTAGCATCCGTTTTATCTTTGTTTTCATCAATTTGGGCACAACAAGGTGGGTCGAATTGATCCATGTCGATATTTCTACGGTGGTCTTTCTTTTTTAAACTGTTAAATTTGTAACGTAAATACATCATTCCCGAACCAATAAAATCGTTAGTTACACCTTTAAAGTTATAATGTTGGTCTCCTTCCATATTATCTTTGTTGTAGGCGCGATAATGAATTTTTCCACCAATTGCATACGATTTAGAAATGTTGTATTCCAAAGAAAATGTTACAGGAATAGATAAAGCCCGTCCTGGTAGACTTACAAGCGGCGAGTTGTCGGGGTCGGGCGTTCGGAAATTGGATGTGTAAGCTGCGTAACCTATACCAATGGCTCCCAAAATAGAAAACTTGGAGCGAGAACGAGGTAAAATCAATTTTGTAAAATTGATAGTAGCATTAATATCCATTGTATTTAATGGCGCATAAAAAGAAATGTCGTGATTACGCCCACTCAAAGGGAAATGATAAAAATCGAGTGCAGCTCCCCAAATTGGACTTATGGCATACTCCACCGTGCCACCGTACGATACATCTGTAATTGATTGTGGCAATAGTTGCATTCTGCTTTGCGTTACATCGCCATCGAAAATACAAAAACCGATTTCTCCTGTAATCGACCAAATTGAGAAATCAGAAGCTTGCGAAAATCCACTTAAAAAAGGGAAAATCGCAATTAATAAAACGTAAAATTTTCGCATAAAAAACACCTTAAAAATACCTATTTGTACTAAAACTAAAAAATACTACCTATTTTCCAAACATCTTAATGATTAAAAAGTTCATTTAATATTCTACTTTCAATCATTTAATGATAAAAGTCAAATGCTTCTGTTTTACGCATGACAATTATTAATGCTTATAACAATCAAATAATCAATTAGATATGAAAATTATTTTGTAATTTTGGGTGTCCCAAATTATAGTAGCCATGTTATTACGAGAAAAAAGGAATAGATCAGGTAGTTTCAGTGTTCAAATAATCCAGAAACTTCGTGGGAAATACAAGGTTTTGCAAACAATTAGTAACGGTCGAACTGAGCAGGAACGCTTGATATTGATACAATTTATCGTTTTTTAGATAAGCTCAATACAGTGCTTAACTCCCCTCTGATTATTAGAAACTAAAAAAAAGCTGAACAACTTTTCAGTAATTCAGCTTTTTGCTCTCCCTCTTGGACTTGAACCAAGGACCCTCTGATTAACAGTCAGATGCTCTAACCAACTGAGCTAAGGAAGAATTTAGCATGACATTTTTTTGTCAAATGCGTTGCAAAAGTAATGGTTTTTACTGAAATATGCAATATCTTTGCACAAAAATAATGAATAATTTTATGAAAAAAGTTTTAGGAATGGGTAATGCCCTGACAGATATTTTGTTACAAATTGAAAATGATAGTGTTTTAAACAAGCTGAACTTGCCAAAAGGGAGTATGCAATTGGTGGATGGGCACAAATCGGAGGAGATTATGACCTTACTCGAGGGTGTTTCGCCCAAAATGGTAACGGGTGGCTCGGCTTCCAACACTATTAACGGTATTACTTGTTTGGGTGGTAAAGCAGGTTTCATTGGTAAAGTGGGCAATGATACTATAGGCGAATTTTTTAAACGCGATATGATTAATAATGGTGTAACACCGCATCTCGAATTGAGCTCTACACCAAGTGGTAAATGCACGGTACTTGTTTCGGCCGATGGCGAACGAACATTGTGTACTTTTTTGGGGGCTGCGTGCGAAATTGAAGCTGCCGATTTGAAATCGGAGATGTTTGTGGGTTATGATATTTTTCATATCGAAGGATATTTGGTACAAAACCACGATTTAATTCGCACAGCTGTAAAAATGGCGAAAGAAGCGGGTTTAATGGTCTCGGTTGATTTGGCAAGCTACAATGTGGTGGAAGCTAATTTGGATTTTCTGAATGAAATGATAGAAGAATATGTAGATATTGTTTTTGCAAACGAAGAAGAGGCGCGTGCATTTACCGGAAAAGAGCCCGAAGAAGCATTAATTCATATTTCGGAGCATTGCGAAATTGCAGTTGTGAAAATTGGCAAAGAAGGTTCATTTATCAAATCGGGCGAAAATAGTGTGAAAGTGATGCCGCGCTTGGCCGAATGCATTGATACAACTGGTGCCGGCGATTTGTATGCTGCTGGTTTTCTTTATGGTTTAGCTTGTGGATATTCGCATGCATTGTGCGGAAAAATAGGCTCGCTCGTTTCGGCAAAAGTAGTAGAAGTGATTGGTGCCAAAATGACCGACGAGGTTTGGAACGAAATACACCAAGAAATAAAAGCAATGATTTAATCATTGCTTTTATTTCTTAAATTGTTCCCCTTTTAGAGTTTGTCCGTCCACTGGAGGTTAGGGGCTGTTTTATTTATTCAACTCGTCCGAAGTATAGGCTTTTGGTAATTTGCGCAAATTGTATTGCGAAGCCATTATTTCGCCATAAGCACCAGCCGAACGCAAAGCAATGATATCACCACGTTTAGTTGCGTTCATGCTGTAATCTTTCGCAAACGAGTCCGACGATTCGCAAATTGGACCAACTACATCGTACACTTCATCGGGCAAGTTCGAACTTAAATTTTCGATACGATGATATGCTTGATACAAGGCAGGGCGAATCAATTCGGTAAATCCGGCATCCAGAATAGCAAATTTTTTCGAAGTTCCTTCTTTTATATACAAAACTCTCGAAATAAGGCTGCCACATTGTGCTACTATGGCACGTCCCAACTCGAAATGCAATGTCTGATTTTCGTTGAGGTCTAAATGTTCGCGGAAAACTTTAAAATAAGCTTCAAAATCGGGAATTGGAAAATGATTTGGATCTTCGTAATTTATACCCAAACCGCCACCAACATTGATTAATGATAGTTCAATATTTCGTTTTTCAAAAACTTCTTTAATTTCGTTTACACGTACACTCAAAGCTTGAAACGAGCTCATATCGGTAATTTGCGACCCGATATGAAAATGTATACCAATCAATTTGATATTCGACAGCGTAACCACTAAATCAATTACTTTGTCCAATTCGGACATGTTTATTCCAAACTTATTTTCGCTCAATCCCGTAGTGATATAATGATGCGTGTGTGCACTTACATTGGGATTAATACGCAAGGCAACTTGTGCCGTTTTGCCTTTGGCAATGGCTAATTCGTTAATTATTTCCAATTCAGGAATCGATTCTACATTGAAACAGAAAATATCGTTTTCCAATCCCAAATTAATTTCCCAATCGGCTTTACCAACGCCTGCAAAAACAACTTTCGAAGCCGGAATGCCAGCATCTAAAGCCGCTTGTACTTCGCCACCACTTACGCAGTCGGCACCTAAACCTGCTTCTTTAATACATGCCAGCACGCTTGGGCTTACATTCGCTTTCATGGCATAATGCACATCAAAGTTCGAACGGCTACTTTGTGCATTAATCTCGGTAAGTGTTGCGCGCAACAAATCCAAGTCGTAATAATAAAACGGAGTATCTATTTCCTGAAATTTTTGTAAAGGATAATTTGCTTTTGTCATTTGTGTTTTGTTGATTTGTTAATCAGTTCATCTGTTGATTGGTTCATCTGTTGATTAGTTCATCTGTTGATTGGTTCATCTGTTGATTAGTTTGTCGGTTAACGATGAACAACTCATCGTCAATTAACGAATTAACTCAATGAACAATTCAACTAATTAACTAACT
>CAMDNO010000199.1 GCA_945902955.1 Porphyromonas cangingivalis | reverse complement strand
AAAGTATTATTGTATCTTTGTGTCGCAGCATATTATTTGGGTTTTGTTTAGCGACACAAAGTTACTGATTTTCAGCGACTTTACCAAATTAATATGCTGTTATTTTGTTATAAATCAGCAAGTTATTTTACTTGCGAAAGTTGAATAAAATTTAATAATAGATAAATAGAATGCCCTACAATTTTTTTAATTTGGAGGGCATTTCTTTTTTAATCTAACTCAATAATCGTAATGCCTGCTCCACCAAACTGCACATGTTCGTCGCGATAAGTGGCTACGCCATTGATCGTTGCAAGGTATTGGCGAATCATCTGGCGCAATGCTCCGGTTCCTGTACCGTGTAATATGCGCACCGAAGTCATACCAACCATTATAGCATCGTCGATAAAATAGGTAACCGCTTGCAATGCCTCATCCACACGCATTCCGCGCACATCAATCTCCGATTTAAAAGTTAGTTTACGCTGTCGCACTTCGTCGTTTGTATTTTGTCCGAGATTGTCGTATTTGTGTTTTTCTTTTTTAAGCTGCGTATTACTAACGGTTTCTAAATTCGAAATTTTTACGGTCGATTTCATTTGTCCAAAAGCTACAATAGCGTTATTATCCTGAATTTCAATAATTTTACCCGTAGCAGTTTGTCCTTTAAGTCGAACAGTTGAACCTATTTTTATTGTGTCGATGTCAAGGTTTTCGCGTTTCGTATTTTGAACTTCTGGTTTTTTAATGAGATTTATTTTTTTGAGCTGAAGTTTGTTTTGCGAATTTCTTAACTCCTCTTTAGTCGTTTTAGGAGCAAGTTCTGTTGTTAATTTATGTTTGAAATCTTCCAACTCTTTTCTAACTTCCTTCGTCTTTTCTTTTTCGGCTTGTGCTTCTTTAATTGCACGAATGGTATTTTCAATCTTCGCATTCGTATCGCTCAATAAAGTTTGCGCTTCGGTTTTTGCTTTTTGAGTTATATCTTTGCGTAGTTTTTCGATACTTCCCATTTCGGCTTCGTACTTGGCAAGTGTTTCTTCTAATTTCTTTTCCTTTTGGCGAATTTCCCGACGCTTATTTTCCCAATAACGTTTATCGCGTACAATATCTTGCAAATGTTTATCATAATCCATTCTTTCTGAACCAACTTTGGCTGCTGCATCGGCTATTAAGTCTTCGGGTAAGCCTATTTTACGAGCTATTTCTATGGCAAAAGAACTACCCGGATTTCCGATGCTTAATTGGAATAGTGGTTGTAAATGTTGACGATCGTAGAGCATCGCGCCATTCACAACACCTTCGGTGGCATCTGCATAAAGTTTTAAATTGGTATAATGCGTTGTAATAACGCCAAAAGCCTCACTTTGGTTAAATCGTTCGAGCGTGGCTTCTGCCATTGCGCCGCCAATCATAGGTTCGGTGCCTGTGCCAAATTCATCAATCAACAACAATGTTTTAGTGTTGCTATTTTTGATAAAAAATTTCATATTAAGCAAGTGCGAACTATAAGTCGAAAGGTCGTTTTCGATAGATTGCTCATCGCCAATATCAATAAAAAGCCGCTCAAAAATTCCAGCTCGGCTGCTATCATGCACCGGAATTAATAATCCACATTGCATCATGTATTGTAATAAAACCACCGTTTTCAAACAAACTGATTTCCCGCCGGCATTTGGTCCCGAAATGAGCAAAATACGTTGTTTTTCGTTTAGTACAATATCTAAAGGCACAATTTCCTTTTTCTGACGGCGAAGCGCCAAAAACAAAAGTGGATGCACAGCCTTCGACCATTCCAGCTGACAAACATTATCTGTACGTGGTTTTATGGCGTTTATTTCGATGGCAAAAAGTGCTTTTGAACGCAAAAAATCAATTGTTCCCAAAAAATCCTGCGAAGCATTTATCTCTTCGAAGTAAGGACGCAGATAGGTGGTAAATTCCACTAAAATCCGAATAATTTCGCGTCGCTCTTCAGCCTCCAATTCTCGAATGTGGTTATTTGCCTCCACTACCTGCTGTGGCTCAATAAAAACGGTTTTACCCGTTGCAGATTCGTCGTGAACAATGCCGCTAATTTTTCGCTTAAAAGCCGGCGATACCGGAATCACCAATCGACCATCGCGCATGGTTGGTGCTACATCTTTTTCCACATAACCATCGGCTTGTGCTTGTCGCAAAATGGCACTCAACGTGCGTGAAACTGAGTTTTCAGCCTGATGAATGTCTTTTCGAATGCGGGCAAGCTCGGGCGAAGCATTGTCTTTTAATTTGCCAAATTTGGTGAGTAAGCTCTCGATTTTACGGATTATCTGTGGAAAAGTTTCCGTTCCGGGCAGTAATTTGGATAAATAGGGATAGGGATTTTCTTCTTTTTTTGTTAAAAAAGAAACTAATTTTCGAACAGCTTCCAAGGCTCGCCAAAGCCCAAAAACTTCTAATTCATCCAAAAAAAGCCCCTCAATCCGCACACGTAATAAGGCTGAACGTATATCAAAAAAATCACCAATTGGCAATTCCTCGCCATCGGTGGTAAGCACACGAAGCATCTCATCGGTTTCGCACAACAATCGGTCGATAAGCTCAAAGTCAGCACTAAATTGAATTTCGTCAACTTTTTCAGTGCCTAATGTGCTGATACATTTATCTTTCAGTAAATTACGAATACTGCTAAAATCAATTTTATGTTCGAAATGGGCGGGGTAAAGCATTTAATTACTTTTGGCTATTTATTTTTTTTTCTAAACCTTCTATTTTTTCTCTAAGTTGATGGTTTATCTTATCTTGATTTCGTATTTCTTCAGAATAAATTTTAATTAAATCATTAGAGTCAATCTTTTCTTTATGATTCGTATTAGTTATTCGTTTTAATTTTAACTCATTATATGCTGCATTTAATCTTAAAATCTCATTTTCTTTTAATTTTATAATCTTACGTAAATCAATACTATCACTTTTAAGCATTTTGTTAATTAATTCAGAATTTGATATTTGAAGTGAATCAATTTTTTCTTGTAATCGTTGGATTTTTTGAATGTAAATATCTTTATATTTATCAAAAGCCATTTCAAGTTTTTCTTCCTTGTGATGCTCTGTTAGCTCTTTTAATTTTTCATTTTGAATTTTTAAAGTCATGACTTCCTTTAGTAATTCATTTTTTTTATGCTCCAAATTTACGATTATGTTATTTAATTTATCTTCTTCAAAACTAATATGTTCATTCTTATATTGAAATAATTCCACATTCAACTTTTTAATTTTGTTTTTAAGTGCAATAATTTCATTTTCCAATTCATTTGATTCAAAAGCTAAATTTATATTTAAGTTATTCATTTGAATTAACAAGTTCTGAACTTTCTCTAATTTTTCATTTGTAAACTCTATTTCAGATACTAATTTTTGAATTTGATATGCACTGTCTGTTAATAACGTACTGTTCGAAATCTCAATATTATCAAAATAGTTAAGTTTAATTTTTACAAATCTCTTACCCTGAATAATAATTGTTTGAGGTAGTTTCTTCTTCTGTGGTTTAAGTAAATTAAGAAATATATTTTTAAAGAATGACATAAAATTTAGGTATGTGAGTTTTTATCTAAATATAAATAACTTTTTTAAGCATGGCAACACCTTACTTTGTAAAAAAATAAGGTAAGCTTGAAGAATGCTTTAAACTTTTGAACCTGTCGCAATTTGCGACCAGTTCAAATAATAGGCAGCTTTTTCGCCTCTTCCCAAATTTCATCCATTTCTTTCAGCGACATGTTTTTCAAATCCCTGCCTTGCGTTATTGTTTTCGACTCTAAATAATTAAAACGGCTAATAAACTTGCGATTAGTTCGCTCTAAGGCATTTTCGGGATTTATATCGTACAAGCGAGCTGCATTTATAAGGCTAAAAAGTAAATCGCCAAACTCTGCCTCCATTTTATCTTTGTCCATGGCTTCCACTTCGGCTTTAAACTCGTTTATCTCTTCCTCTACTTTTCTCCATACTTGTACGCGCTCTTCCCAATCGAAACCCACGCTTCGGGCTTTATCTTGTATGCGGTGAGCCTTAATCATGGCGGGTAGCGAAACAGGAACGCCCGAAAGTACGGTTTTATTTCCCCCTTTTTCTTTGAGTTTGAGCTGTTCCCAATTTTGCATTACGGTTTCACTATCATTTGCTTCCACATCCGCAAAAATATGTGGATGGCGATAAATTAACTTTTCGCATAAACCTTTGCAAACATCATAAATATCGAAATTGCCTGTTTCGGATGCCATTTCGGAATAGAAAACAATATGCAACAATATATCGCCCAACTCTTTGCGAATTTCATTTTTATCTTCGCGAATAATGGCATCTGCCAATTCGTAAGTTTCTTCGATAGTTAATGTTCGGAGTGTTTCAAATGTCTGTTCCTTGTCCCAAGGGCATTTAGCACGAAGTTCGGTCATTATTTCTAATAAGCGTCCAAATTCTTTGAGTTTTTTATCTAATGTGTTCATTTCATATTGTTTAATAAATTTAAAGCACTTGCTTTATCTTTGTTAAGTTGTGCTATTAACTCGTCGAGAGAGTCGAATTTTTGTTCGTCTCGTATTCTACCTACAAAGCTTACTTTAATATTTTGATTGTAAATGTCTTTTTCAAAATCAAAAATATTAACTTCGATACTGATAATTGAGCTATTATCAATGGTTGGTCTATTGCCGATATTTAACATACCATTTAGCCAATTCTCTTTAACAAGAACCTTTACAGCATAAACTCCTGTTTTCGGAATTTGTTTTTCAACATCGGGTAATTCTATATTGGCAGTAGGGAAACCTAATTTCCTGCCTATTTTAAAACCATCAGTTACTTTACCATTTAAGGTGTATTTATAGCCCAACAATTTATTTGTCAGCTTAATATCTGCATTTTTTAGCGCCTCCCGAATATCCGATGAGCTAATATGTTTACAATCAGGCAATGAAAAACGGGTTGCCTGAATTGCTTGTATGCCAATTTGTTGTCCAAACTTTTCGTATTCAGAAAATCCATCTGAACGATTGTGTCCAAATCGATGGTCGTGACCAACTAATAAAGTTTTAACGTTCAATTGTTTGAAAAGAATATTGTTGAGGAAATCGAAAGCGCTCAATCTCGACATCTCTATCGAAAAATCGAGTACGATACACAAATCTAATCCGGTGGAAGATAATTGTTCTATTTTTTCGTCGAAAGTAGTTAGTAAAAGAGGTTGGAAATCGGCATGAAGCACTTTACGAGGATGCGAATTGAAAGTGATGACTGCCGAAAGTCGATTTTGATTTTCGGCAATTCGTTTGAGTTCATCTATCAGAAAACGATGCCCGAGATGCACGCCATCGAAAAACCCGACGGTAGCAACTAATTCATTATCTGAAACATATTTCTCGTTTGGATAAATCAGTTTCATTTTACAAATCAAGTAAAAAATCAAGATTTTCGCCTTGGGTTACAAAATGTGTTTGAAAGCCCATTGCATTTGCGGTTTCAATATTTTTCGGACCATCGTCCAAAAACAAACATTCGCCAGCTACCACGCGAGCATCGGCAAGTAATGCTTCAAAAATAGCCGGATTGGGTTTTGTAAGCTTCATTTCGTAGGATAAATAGCATTTATCAAAAAAATCTTGAAACTTCACACCTGTACCTTTAAGTGCGTTGGGCACACTTACATCTATATGTAGTGGATTGGAATTGCTTAAAAGCAACAGTCTGTATTTCGTGCGAAGTTTTTCCAACAAAACCAATCTTTCTGCTGGAATGTCGCACAAAAACGAACACCATGCAGCATCTATTTCAGCATCTGAAAGTACGTTTTTACTTAATTTTCTTATTTCGTTTCTAAATTCAACAGTCCCTATCTCGCCATTTTCAAATTTTAGAAAAAAACCTTTTTGTCCAAAATTACTTAAATACGACTCGATGTTATCAACGCCAAGTCGTTTTAAATTCGCGATACATTGTGGTAAATCCAGATTAATAATCACGCCTCCAAAGTCGAAAATTAGTGTTGTAATGCTATTGTTTTTGTTCATTAGTTGTAAAAATATTATTTCTATTCAAAAAGATTGTAGTAATTTATTGCTTTTCCACCCAAACTCGTGCATTTACAAACGCTTCTACCCAAGGTGTAATTTGGTCGCTGTTTTTGCGGTCGGCAGGGTAATTGGCACATTGCCAAGGGAAAATAGCACGTTCAGGGTGTGGCATCATAGCTAAATGACGACCATCTTTCGAGCAAATACCAGCTGTGGCATAATCAGAACCGTTTGGATTGGCAGGATAGCCCGTATGTGTATATTTTGCTATGATATTGTATTCGTTCTCTGCTTTAGGTAGGTAGAATTTACCTTCACCGTGAGCTACCCAAACACCTAATTTGCTTCCGCTTAACGAACCTAACATTACCGAATTGTTTTCAGGAATAGTTAAGCCAACAAAACCTGATTCAAATTTGTGCGAGTCGTTGTGCAACATGCGGGGTTTCACATCGTGCTCAGTAGTTATTACTCCCAATTCTACCATCAACTGACAACCATTACAAATACCTAAACTTAAGGTGTCAGTACGTTTGTAGAAATTATCGAGCGCCAGTTTAGCTTTTTCGTTGTACAAGAAACCTCCTGCCCAACCCTTGGCAGAACCCAATACGTCGGAGTTAGAGAATCCACCACAGAACACCACCATATTTACGTCTTCCAATGTTTCACGTCCTGTAGCCAAGTCAGTCATATGAACATCTTTTACATCGAAACCTGCCAAATACAAGGCGTAAGCCATTTCACGTTCACCATTCGTTCCTTTATCGCGAACAATAGCTGCTTTTACGCCACTCGGTTTACGGTCGGGCGAAATGCCGAATTGCGATAATTTACCTTTGAACGAAGCGTTGAAAGCAAACTCGAGTGCTTGATTTTTATAATTGTTGTAACGAGACTGTGCACATACTTCGCCACTTTGTTTGCGGTCGAGCAAATACGAAGGTTTAAACCAAAGGTCACGCAAGTCATTAATTGAGAATGAATAAGCTTCTTTTTTGCGGTTTATTTCCAAACGACGTTCAGCAATTGGTGTAGCAATTCGAGCAAAACCAACACCATTGTCGTTCAGGATTTTTTCCACTGCTTTGCGGTCTTTTACCTGAATCAAAACACCCGGATTTTCGGCAAAAAGCATTGTTACCAATGAATTTTCAGCAATATAATCCAGATTTACATTCAAACCACCTTTTGAGTTAGCAAAGCACATTTCGAGCAAAGCGGTAATCAAACCACCTTCCGAAATGTCGTGACCAGCCAAAATCAAACGGCTGTTAATCATTTCCTGAATACTATCGAAGGCTGCTTTAAAGTATTCAGCATCTTTTACGGTTGGAACATCGTCGCCAATTTTATTCAGCGTTTGAGCCAATACCGAACCACCTAGTTTGTGACTATCGAACGAGAAATCGATATAATAAACGGCTGATTTTTCGTCGTTTACCAAAACAGGCGAAACTACTTTTTTTACGTCTGATACTTCTGCACCAGCCGAAATAATCACAGTCCCGGGCGAGAATACTTTATCGTCGCCGTATTTTTGAGTCATGGAAAGGGAATCTTTTCCGGTTGGGATATTAATGCCCAACGAACAAGCAAAATCAGAACAAGCTTCTACCGCTTTGTACAAACGAGCATCTTCGCCCGGGTTTTTACATGGCCACATCCAGTTGGCACTAAGCGAAACGCTATCCAAACCATCGGTCAATGG
>CAMDNO010000198.1 GCA_945902955.1 Porphyromonas cangingivalis | reverse complement strand
ATCAATCAAAATAAAGGTTCAGCTTATGGGCATAAAAAAAAAGATAGCCAACATTGACTATCTTTTTTTAAAATTATTATTTGAAAAATTTATTTTTGCATTTCTACTTTGGTAGTTGCCCCAAAATTTCGGTTACGTTCGTCAATTTTTTCGACTAACTGAATTGCTAATTCTCTGAATGCTTTTCCCGAAATAGTATCAGCATCACATGCAATTGGTCGTCCGGCATCGCCATGTTCGCGAATACTTTGAACAATTGGAATTTGACCCAACAATGGAATATTCATCTCTTCGGCTAAACGTTTTCCACCATCTTTACCAAATATATAATACTTATTATCAGGCAATTCGTCGGGGGTAAACCAAGCCATATTTTCGATTAAGCCCAAAACAGGCACATTAATTTTATCGTTGGTAAACATGTTTACACCTTTACGAGCATCGGCTAAAGCCACATCTTGCGGGGTAGTTACAATTACCGAACCTGTAATGCCCATAGTTTGTACTAAGGTAAGATGAATGTCGCCAGTGCCTGGTGGTAAATCCATTACAAAATAATCTAACTTATCCCAATACGCATCGGTTATCAATTGCTTTAGTGCGTTGCTTGCCATGCTTCCTCGCCATACAAGCGCATTGTTGGGGTCGACAAAAAAACCAATAGATAGCATTTTAACACCATATTTTTCAATTGGAATTAAATACTCCTTGCCGTTAATGGTTTCCATTTGAGGACGGGCATCTTCCACGCCAAACATTTTTGGCATAGATGGCCCGTGAATGTCGGCATCGAGCAAACCTACTTTGTAGCCAAGTGCAGCAAGCGAGATAGCCAAATTGGACGAGACAGTGGACTTACCAACGCCACCTTTGCCCGAAAAAACAGCAATAATATTTTTCACATCGGGTAAAACGGATACTACTTTGGGCTTTGGAGCTTCTTTCATTTCAACACTGATATTGCCTTTAATATCAATATCATCGGCAATATAAGTAAGAATTGCTTGCTCAGCAGCCTTTACAACCGATTTGGCAAAAGGGTCATTCGATTTGTCGAATACCAGACTGAATGAGATTTTATTTCCTTCGATACGAAGGTCGTCTTTAATCATTCCTGACGAAACAATGTCTTTGCCCGTGCCGGGATAGCGCACATGTTCGAGGGCATCGAAAATTAATTTGGGGTATAAAGTCATTTTGATTTACTATTTATTCATTTACTATTTACTATTTTCAATTTATTGTTCTTGCTTAAGGCTATTTATTATTGTATTGTTCAAACAATCGAATAAAAATAACAATAATTAAACGTGATTAAAGAGGTAATTCGATAATGCCATTTGTAGCAACAATTTCGCGACCGAACAAATAATTCGAACCGCCTTTGTAATCGGTAACTTTGCCGCCTGCTTCGGTAACTATTATTACACCGGCAGCTACATCCCAGGGCTTAAGATCGTACTCCCAAAACGCATCGAAGCGTCCACAGGCCACATAAGCCAAATCGGCAGCGGCCGAGCCTAACCGACGCACGCCACGAGCGTTAGTCATTGCCCATTTAAACATTGCCACATACGAATCCATTCGGCTAAAATCGGAATAAGGAAATCCGGTAGCCAACAAAGCATTTCCAATTTCGGAGCGCTCGGAAACCCGAATTAATTGTTCGTTAAGGAAGGCTCCTCCCCCTTTCCAAGCGTAAAAGCATTCGTTGTGCCCCACTTCGTACACCACACCAAGCACAGGTTCATTTCCATCAATAAGCGCAATGCTAACCGAATAAATGGGGAGTCCGTGAATGTAATTGGTAGTGCCATCGAGCGGGTCGATAACCCAATTGTAGCGTTCGCCACGTGTGCTGTTTGTGCCTTCTTCGGCAATAAATCCGGCTTCGGGGAGTAAATGCTGCAACTCGTTGATAATACGTATTTCGGCGGTTTTGTCGACGTAGCTCACCAAGTCGTGTACACCTTTTACCTCAATTTTGCTATCGTCGAAAGTATTACGCTCTTCGGCCATAAAGTGGCCAACATTGCGAGCAACACCACACACTCTAAGCGTAAGCTCTTGATAATTAATCATTATTGTATTATAGTTTTTTCCTCCAACTCCCAAAAAGGAATTAAAGGGGAATTTGTTTTAGTGCAAAGTTAGGGAATTAATAATTTGTATACAACTTAAAAAAACAAAAGGCTGATACAAATTCATGCATCAGCCTTATACTAAAATGTTTATTTGTTTAATTAGCGAATAGTAATTTTGGTAGCTTTACCATCAACTTTCAAAATATAAATGCCTTGATTGAGGTTTAATTTTATTTCGCGGGCACTTTCGTGCGAGAATACTTTTAAGCCTGTAAGCGAATACACATCAACATTTTGACTTGGTAACACGTCAAATTTCAACACTTTACCTACTAATCGCCAAGGTTTCATACTTGGGTTAATGGTATTTGCACTCAAAGGCAAAACAATAGCTGTTCCCGGCGAACCGACATTTCCTAATACATTAGCAGATGTTATTGTAACCTGATTGGAAACAGTTCCGGTAATTGATCCAACCGAACTCACAGTTCCATTATCAACAACTGTTCCATCGGCTTTATAACTCCAATAAAATGTTTTTCCTTCTGTGGCAGCTGGAAAACTAACACGAGTTATTTCATTAGTTGCGTCGTATATTACAATCCCATCACCACTACTACCAAAACTTACACCAGAACCTGTATAAGAACCAATTGCGATATTGTCTATACTTGAACCCCAAAATGTTTTAAACAATGGTACATTTGTTTCGGGTGCAGCTGCTTCAATAAAAATCACACTTTTTCCAGCAGGTATTGAAGTTATTCCATTTAATGCAAAAGCATTTGCTATTGCAAAACTATTATCATCTACTTTCCAACCTGTAATATCTAAAGCAACACTACCTAAATTTGTTACTTCAAACCAGTCTGCAGTTCCACCAGTTCCACTGCTCGACATAGCTTCGGTTATTCTAACTTGTCCATTTACACTCACTACCGAAATAAACATTAAAGCAGCAAATAAATAATTTTGTACTATTTTTCTCATATTGCTAAAATTTAAAAATATGAATACTCGTAAAAATTTATACAAATATACAGTGCTTAAACTTAAAGCACTGTATATTTTGTGTTAAAAATGAGTGATTGACTACGAATTTTGACAAATTACGCAAATTGCACGAATTAATGGGTATTAAATTCGTGCAATTTGTTAATTTGATATAGAAATCTTTTTTTTGATAAAATATATGGAGCTTATTATTTCAATATAATTTTAGAAGTACGATTATCTACTTTCAATACATAAACGCCATTCGACAATTTTAAATCAATGCTCTGTGCTGGCTCGTAGATTGCAGCTTTGCTACCTGTAAGCGTGTAAACTTCAATTTTTGAAGTTGGTAATTCTGTGAATGTAAGGGTATTGTTTGAAAGAGTGAAATTGTTGGATTTGGGAGAAATAACATTTGTTGATGGATTCTGTTTTGGTGCAAAAGCAATTCCTCTGAAAGCTGTATTCGTTGGAGCAGTAGCTAAAACAACACCTGTTGAACTAACATTAACATCTTCAATTTTATATACTTTTGAGTCAGTGCCAACTGCATAAATAATCGGATTTACTCCAGACCAATCTACCGTCAAACCTCTTGTCCCAATATTTGTAGCTGGATTAAGTGTATATATTTCAGTCCACCCGGAACCACTGTTAGTGTATTTTTTTACACCACCACTTGTATTAGTTCTATCATCTGCAACGTAACATATTGTATTCGATGAGTTAAATATAAAACCGTAAGGCGAAGGACTAGTACCTCCAACTGTAATTTCAAGAGTGCTTGTCTGTCCAGTAGTTGTTGGAAGCCCTGTAGCAACCTTGTATATTCCAGATGTACCAGAACCTGTGCTAAAGTATAATTGATTGTTAAATATATTTACAACTCTAACATTTGTTATCGTAGAAGAAACTTGTGCGGCGGTACTTGTTCCCAAATATTGAACTCCGTTTGTTCCAGCACCTGATGATGTTCCACCTGCCCAAAAGTCAGAGCCGTTTCTAACTGCACTTCTGATATTATTAGCTGAAAAAGCTGTTGTCGATTTTATTGAAGTTATATTTAACTTTTTATCATAACTTAAAATAATTCTATTTGTAGTTGCTGAAGCCGTTCCACCAACACTTGTAGTTCCAGTAGTAGCATTGTAGCCTGCAAAAGTAATATATGTACCATCGGGAGATAAAGACAGTGCACCTTCAGATGTCGCCGTACCTGAATTTGAAATCATATTATCACCGGAAGTAGGATTAGCAATTGTTTGTACAGCTGTACCCGTAGTGGTAATCTCTTCGAGAAAAGAAGGAGTTCCTGCACTTGATAATGCAGCTGCCCCATTTCCAACACGCAACACCACAAGATTTCCTGTTGTAAAATCAGCTGCTATAACGTTAAATGTTAGCAGTAAGGATAAATTTAATAAAATAGTAGTTTTTCTCATAAAATTTTCTTTTTAAAATGTTTGATATTTTTTTTATTTGCAAATATACCGAAATAGATATTACAAAACGATTTCGGTTGACTGTAAATGAATTATGTTTAACAAAAATTACAGCTGAACTTAAAGTTAAAATTAATCTTATTACAATTAAATGACAAATTCAAAAGCATATTTCTATTTTTCAACAATGCTATTTTCGGGGGTTTATTTATGAAATTTAATTACCACATAGTGTATGGATTTTTCATTAGCACAGAATTGTAGTATTTTTTATCTCCTGTAACTTCTTCACCAAGCCATTGGGGTTTTTCGAAACTGTCGTTTTCGCTGGTGAGTTCAATTTCGGCAACTGTCAGTCCCTGATTTTCGCCCATAAACTCATCTACTTCAAACACAAAAGTTCCGTTTTTTATTTTATAACGTATTTTATCGATTACGCCGGGTTCACAAATTTTTAGCAATTCTTCAGCTTCCTCCACCTGAATTTCTTTTTCCCATTCGTAGCGGCTTGTACCGCTTTCGTTTGCTATACCTTTAATAGTAATAAATCCTTTGTTTGCTTTAATTCGAACACGAACAGTGCGACTTGGAACTGACGATAAATAACCCTGCTTAATTCGTACCGCTTCGAAGGCTTCAGATTTATATTCGTCGGATTTAACTAAAAATTTTCGTTCAATCTCTTGTGCCATTTTGATGTGTTGATGTCAATTTGCATTGTTATTTGAAGTTCCTTTGGTAGGAGTAGTAAAAATCACATAATTAGTTGAACCATCCGGTTTGCATCCATACGATTTTCCACTTTTCAGGTCGGTACCGCCCAAAATGGTGGCATCCCAGCTAATTTGCGATACAACTATTCCTTCTTTATTTTCGAGGTAAACAGCATCCGATGTGGTACTTAGGCCAAACAAAACAGTTTCGTTGGCATCGATATCGGTGTTGAGCACCAAAAAACTTTTTGCTGGTATTGTAATGCCTTCGGCAATAATGCGCTTCGTTTTCGCACCGCTTTTAATGCCCTCATCATAAATAACATATCCACCAATATTTACCTGAACTTCCGAATCATTATACAATTCAATCCAATCCGAATTACTTATTCCATCGCCATTTGCAAATACTTCGTTTACAACCACTTTTATAGCTTGCGAAGCTCCAACAGTATAGCTCGAAGGACTTGAAGATGCATTTTTTGGATAGGTAGTATTAATATTGTCGGAGTTTACAACTTCAATATAAAACTGAACCATTACATCTTTGGGATAAGCAGGAATATTAGCAGCATACATATATTGTTCACTCGAGAGCGAAATCATATCAATTGAAGTATATGTAGCCGTTCCCTGGCTTTTGTAAAATAGTTTTACGGATTTAACCGACTTTAAATCAGTGATTTTAGCTTTAATAGTAACCGGCTCGGTCGATTGTGGCGTTGTGGGGCTTATCGAAACCGATTCGATAATAGCCGCGCCTGTATATATTTTGTCCTCGACACACGATGTGCTTATTGCTAAAATTAGAAAAAGTAAATTGATTATTAATAAATTACGTGTCATTATTCTTTATTTTTTAGATTTTTCTTTAAAAGTCAATTTCACATCTAATACCTAATTGTCCGTAATCGTTTCCGACTTTACCCGCAGCATCTACCACTTTTGTTGGGTCTTTGGTTAATGCACCGTTCACATCACGTCCCACAAATAGTTTTCCTTTTCCGCTTGCATAGCGGTCGTGGTTTAAGTAGCTATAATTTAGCTGAAACTTAAAATTACGAGCCGTATAAAAGTTAATACCTGCTGTGTACCCTTCGGCTGAGCCGCCCATAATGTCTTTGTCGTTCAAATTTATATAATCGTAGCGAAGTGTGAGTTCTACATCGCCCCATTTTTTACCTTTTTCGGGTTGATTAAATTCGCCTTGCGATTTATCATACAGCTGTTTACCTCCGAAAAGCAAATAAGCAGTTTGTACATAAAATCCACTAAAACTGAGCGTTTCGAGATTATTTTTTCGGAATGTTTTATTATTAATAATTTCGCTTTGCAACTCCAATCCACGATAAAAACCCGCCAATTCAATATTCGAAACAACTTCGTGATCCAAATCAGGTATTAAATCGGTATCTAAGTATTTTTTACGATTTATACTGCTCAATGAGCGTGTGCTGTAACGAGCCATACCATATTCGGCTGGGTCAACATCGGTTTTGGGCGTGCGGTACGAATAAGCATAAGCAGCATGAATGCCGTGATTTTTGTTTTCGCCAAAAGGTTGCAATACTAATTTTCCGGTGAGCGAATAACCTTGGTCGCGACCAAAATCCTTGTTGTTATCTTCTACATAAGTAAGTGTTTCTAAGTCTTTTACTTCGTGAAAAAACAATCCACCAGCAGCCAAAAAATACTTCCAACTGTAAGTAGCGTCCCAGCCTAAATGGCGCGAAGGAGCAAAAGTATTTACCACCATTGCCCGCTCCATAAAGTTGAAATAGCGCGACGATGCCGTTTGCGACATGGAAAACTGCTCTTTAAAATTCCCAATTCGTGTGTTCAATCCTTTTAAATCGTCGCTAAAATTGTATTGGATAATAGCATCTTCCAATTCCAAAGCACCATTTGCAACGTTTAAATCTAATTCGGCATACCAATTTTTGGTAAGATTGGCTTTTACTGCAAAACGTGCTCTGCGAATGCTAAAACCATCACCAATGGGATTAAGAGCATCGCTAAAAAAGAACTGCCCATCGGTTTGTATTCGCATGTCGAACCATAATTTATAGTCCTGTTTGGGAGTTTCGAGTACCAAAATTCCATTACGTACTTCGGCATTCAATGATGTGCGATCCACTTTCTTTCCGTATTGGTCGTAGCGCTCATCTGCATTTTGTTCATTTTGAGCTGTTAAAGCCAATGATAAAAGTGAAAGCGTGAGAAATAAGACTGTTTTTTTCATAAGAAATATTTTTGTTTTAAAAAAATGCAAAATTACAACATTTACTCCATTTCTTTTGTTTTTTCTAAAATCAGATTTTACAAATCAATGAAAAATACAATTTCACATACGAGATGGTAATTCATTAAACCCGATTTTTAATTCTACTTTACTAAAATTGAACACAACTAATAGTAAACCACAATAGACACAATAGAAAACAAAGAAAAAACAAATTTTAGACCACAATAGATAAATACCTGAAGGTATTTTAAGAGATTTTACTCGTTTTTTAATGCTTAAAATAT
>CAMDNO010000197.1 GCA_945902955.1 Porphyromonas cangingivalis | reverse complement strand
GCGATGCTTACAACGAAACGCTTATGACCGACGAAGCCAAACACAACGACGATGCTTCATCGTATCTGATTATGAATAATGGTGTTTGGGATTCGCGCACTTACGTGGAAGGCTGGCGTTGGAGTCATTATTATTCGGGCATACGCCGTGTGCATGTATTGCTCGAAAACTTAGACAAAGCCGTATTTCTCGACCCCAACACTTATAAATTAACGCCTTGGGTAAACGATGCGCTCCGTATTCAATATAGGGCTGAAGCGCGTTTTTTGCGTGCGTTTTACTATTTCGAATTACTGAAGCGCTTTGGTAGTCCCGAAGAAAATTTGGGTGTGCCCATTGTGCCCGAACGTGCTCTCTCGATTACCGACACCTTGGATTATGCCCGCAGCACCTATCAGCAATGCGTGGATTACATTGTGAACGATTGCGATGAAGCGGCTAAAGTATTACCCATTCGACAGGTGGCTACGAATTATGCTGCGGCTTCAAAAGGGGCTGCTTTGGCCTTAAAATGCAGATTGCTGCTTTATGCTGCAAGCCCATTGGCAAACAATGGCAATTATGATGAAGAAAAATGCAAATTAGCAATTAAAGCCACAAAAGCAGTTTTAGCATTGCCGGGCTACAAATTAATTGAAAGAACAGTAGCAACCAGCGATAATATGTTAAGCATTTTTACCAAGGCTAACAATGATGAAGTGCTATTTTCAAGTTCCGTTACGCAATCCAATAGTTTCGAGTCTTCCAATTTTCCGCCCAGTTATGGTGGTGGTGGACAAATAAATCCAACCCAGGAATTAGTCGATGCTTTCGAAACCATATTCGGATATCCTATTTCGGACCTTACCAACAGTCGCTATAATCCGCTCGATCCGTATTATCGACGTGATAAAAGGTTGGATTATTTTGTGTTGCTTAATGGCACCAAACTCACACCAACTGCTACCGTAAGTGTGGATAGCTATGTAGGTGGAAAAGATGGATTAAACAGCAGTAAAAATGCCACTAAAACAGGCTATTATATCCGTAAATTTACGGATCCGGTAGCCGATATTATTAACAATCGAACCAAGGCAACACACTTCTGGGTGCATTTTCGCATGGCCGAAATTTGGTTGAATTATGCCGAGATGGTGAATGCCGTTTACGGGCCAAATGTTATACCTTCCGACACTACATTTACAGCTTACGATGCTCTTAAAAAAATTCGCGACCGTGTAGGATTAACAACCCCCACAGCCATTAAGAACCTTTCGAAAGATGCTTTTATGGAACGTATTAAAGGTGAGCGTCGTGTGGAATTGTGTTTCGAAGGACATCGATTTTGGGATGTGCGCCGGTGGAAAGAGGGTGAAAAATACTTTAACACCACCATGCATGGTATGAAAATTACCAAAACAGGCGCTACAACATTATCGTATGAGGTTTTTCCTGTCGAGAACCGTGTGTTCGATGCCAAAATGTACACTATGCCAATTCCCTATTCCGAAATGCAAAAATCAACATTATTAATACAAAATAAAAACTGGAACTAATGGTATAAACCACAATAGAAACAAAAGGAACAATAGAAATATTTTATAAAATATATTTTTTTCATCTTTATTCTTAAATTTCTAATGTATCTATTGTGGTTTAAACTGTTTTTTCAAATTTTCAAATCTTCTAATTTTATGTCATTATGAAAAGAACAATTTCTACACTTTGCTTTTTGTGTGCATTATCTTATGGTTTTGCACAAGTTCCATCTACCTTTGGAGCTAAGGATATTTTAATATCCAATTTCGAAACACTTTCGGCCACTTTAACTGATAGTTTGTGGGTCGATTCGCTTAAAACAACGGCGGTAACTACGCCAAGTCCCTACCTCACCATCGAGGACAATCCGCTTCCGTTGGAAAACGAAAGCGATAAAGCAGCCAAATATATTCGTCCTAAAGGAGCATATAAAGGCTTATTTATTCGTTTTGATAAAAACATAAACTTTTCGCAAACTCCTTATCTTCAGGTAATGATATACCCTGTCAAAGATAAATCTCCTGCAAAAACATCTGTTTCGGTATCCCTTTTCAACGATAAAGGCGAAATTATCAGTATATGGAGCTCAAAAGGAAATTTGCCACAGGACGAATGGTCGACCGTGAATCTATTGGCAGGTAAACAAAAATCGTCGGAAAAATACAATGCTATTCAGATTATGATTAACCCCGAAGATTCGTTATCCAAACTGGGGGAAACCGAATATTATATCGACCAGATTGGATTCAAAGCCATGGGCGACAGCATTTTACCGGCTACTGTATTCTACGAAAACTTTGGAACATATCACCAGGGATGGCAAGACGGAAAAGTAGCAGGTATGCAAAAAGCAGAACGTGGGAAATCGAATATTTATACCGACATCAAAGGATTTACCTCAGGAATTCCTTTCAAGTTTATGGATTCAGACACCCTTGCCGTGATGGAAGCCCGCACATGGGGTATGAGTGCTAAATACGAAGGATATTCGAACAACGGCCGCATTGGTTTAAACAGTAAATTGTTAGGCGCGCTTTATACCGGAGCTATTGATGTTAAAGGATATAGCAATCTTACATTAAGTTTTGGGCTTGGTACACAATTGTGGTGGGCTTGGGATGCTGGTATCGCTAATGCTCGTCCACGTGTAGAAGTATCGGTTAATGGTGGAGCCTTTTACGAAATTTTCTCACCAAGTACTTTTTTAGGTAAAACAGGAGTTCGTAAAGATTTAGGCTGGGGAATGATAGACCAATACGAAGATGAAAAATTTACAATGGTCGAATATCCGGTTACTGCCGAAGATGGTTCTCCCATTACCTCTGCCAATACCATCGAACTTAAAATTGGCTACAAAGCGGGTTCTGCCTTTTGGATTGATGATATGTGGTTTGCCGGAAAATATAATGCACCAAGTGCCGTACCTACTGTAAAACAAAATTCGTTCGTAGTTTTCCCAAATCCTGCAACCGATTTTATTTTAACACGTGGTTACAACAAAGTAACTGTAACCGACCTAAACGGACGCGATATGATAACTGTTATTGATGCCGAAAAAGTAGATATTTCAAAACTTTCGAAAGGTGTTTATGTCATTAAAGCTACCAAAGAAGGTAAAACTTCGATTGGTAAATTTGTAAAAAAATAAATTCAATATTTAGACCTAACAGGTATCCAAAATCTGTTAGGTCTGATTTTAGGTTTCCAAAACCTGATAGGTCTTTTTCAATTCTCTTTTTATTTCACTCATTTTTTTTAAAAATTTATGTTTAGAAAAATCGGACTTCTTTATCTGCTTGCAATTTCCATAAGTCAGATATTTGCGCAAACCGACACTTACAAATTCAACTCCATCCGCATGGGGGGAGGTGGATTTGTTTCGGGTATTATTACTTGTCCAACTCAAAAAGATTTGATTTTTGCCCGTACCGATGTAGGTGGTGCTTACCGTTGGAACGAAGCCGACAAAAGTTGGATTCCGCTACACGATTGGGTTAACGACAGTCAGTGGCCTTTGTTGGGCGTAGAAGCATTAGCAATTGACCCGCAGCAACCTAACCGCGTGTATATGTCGTGTGGGTTGTACACCAATAGTCCGAGCTCAATACTTCGCTCAACCGATTATGGAGCAACTTTCAAACTGTCGAACGATGTTTTTCCACAAATTCATGGCAATGGCATGGGGCGTCAAAACGGCGAACGTCTGGTAGTTGACCCGAATAAAAGTGCAGTGCTTTTTTGTGGTTTTCGCAACGGAACGCTATACCGAAGCCCAAATTACGGTGCCAATTGGAGTACTGTGGATGGTTTTGGAACCAAAACAACTACCAATGCAAATGGAGTTTGTGCGGTAGCAATAGACAAAGCGTCGGCTACACCCGGCAATGCTTCGCAACGAATATTTGTAGGCGTTTCGCGAACAGGTAGCGACAATCTTTTTGTGAGCGAAAATGGCGGTACAAGTTGGAGCACTGTTACGGGCTCTATTACCAATTACATGCCGCAGCGCATGTTTGTCTCCAACGGCATTTTGTATGTGGCTTATGCCGACAAAGAAGGGCCACACAATCCGGGCAAAGGCGCCATTAAGAAATATAATATTGCAACTGCTACATGGACAGACATTTCGCCGGCAGCGTTGCCTTTTGGTGGAATTACGCAGGATGCCTCCAATCCGGATGTATTAATGGCAACTACCATCAATGTATATCAAGTGCAGAGCTGGACTACATCTACGCAATGGGGCGACCGTATGTATCGCTCAACTAATGGTGGCACATCATGGACAGAGCTATTTTCGACACAAAAAATACAACTTAGCCCGCTCGATACCTGGAATACCAATATTTCGCTGCATTGGGCTGGTTCGCTCGAAATTGACCCATTTAATCCCGAACGTGTATTTGTAACTTCAGGCAATGGCTTGTTTATGACTGATAAAATTTCGGATATGAACACCGCTAAATCCACCTGGTATTTTCAGGTAAAGGGCATCGAAGAAACAGTTCCCTTTGGAGTAGCTTCACTACCTAACAACCGCTACGTAACTGTAATTGGCGATTATTCGGGCTTTGTGCACGATGGGTTAACATCTGTACCAAAAGGCTTTAGCAATGGTGGTGGAACAAACACTTCCTTAGCTGTAGCAAGTGCTCAGCCTAATATTCTAGTGCGTTCGGGCGGTAGCAATTACTATTCGAACAACTCCGGCGATACATGGACGGTAATGAATAATCCTTCCGAAACAGCCAAACATGGAAATCTGGCGCTTTCGCGCAATGGTAATATTATACTTTACAGTCCGCGCGATACGGTTTACAAGTCGATAAATAAAGGCGTAAACTGGACCAAATTAATTGGCTTTTTCAAAGGTGCATTTATTGCTCCCGATCAAGTAGTGAACGAAAAGTTTTATACTTACGACCCCACTACTGCTAAGTTTTATGTAAGCACTAATGGAGGAACAACTTTCAACATTACGGCTGGTACATTGCCAACGGGTGGAAATAAAACCATTCGTGCAGTGCCGGGCATCGAGGGTGATGTGTGGGTAGCTGCTAATAGCAATGGCTTGTATCGCACAACTGACAGTGGCGCTTCGTTTACGAAAATAGCTGGCGTAACTCAATGTATTTCGTTAGGTTTCGGCAAAGCGGCACCCGACAAATCGTTTCCAACTATTTTTATGTGGGGAAAAGTGACGGGTGGCATAGCCAACAATGCACTATACCGCTCAACCGACCAAGGCGCAACTTGGCAACGCATCAACGACGATATGCACCAATACGGCGGACTGGGAAATGCTAATTTTGTGGATGGCGATGTGAATGTGTACGGACGCGTATTTATGAGCTCGTGGGGTCGTGGTATTATATATGGCGATATTGAAGCCAAAACAGGTTTTAATAAACCAACAACAAAAAAGGCCACAGCACTTTATCCCAATCCAACAAACGATAAACTTTTTGCAGCCAATGAAGTGTCGCAGATTGAAATT
Organism: Porphyromonas cangingivalis; assembly: GCA_945902955.1. GTDB lineage: Bacteria > Bacteroidota > Bacteroidia > Bacteroidales > Paludibacteraceae > Paludibacter. The sequence goes on along the minus strand of CAMDNO010000197.1, from coordinate 2,249 downwards.
CTTTCGTTGAGTGGTCAAAAAATATTAGAGTCGAAACAATCCAGCATTTCGGTAAGTTCGCTCCGCAAAGGTTGGTATATGGCTCGCGTACACCAAGCGGACAGCATAGTAAATCAGCTGTTTATGAAAAATTAAACAGAAGCTTGAATTAAAATAAAAAGGATGTTTGAGAAAATTCAAACATCCTTTTTATTTTAGTAAATATCAATATATTTACAAAATCTCGATACATTTTTCCAAACTGTCTTCCCAATATGGTATTTCAATTCCGTAAGTAGCTTTTATTTTTGATTTGTTGAGCACACTGTAATGCGGACGGGGTGTACGTGTAGGGTATTCCTTTGTTTCGATGGGTTTAACGGTGCAAGTAACGCCGGCAAGTTTATGAATTTTTTTTGTAAAATCGTACCAACTGCAAACGCCTTCGTTGGAATAATGATATAAGCCCGAAACAAATTTTTCGGCACTAAGAACTTTCAAAATTGCCACAGCCAAATCGGCAGCATAAGTAGGCGTTCCCACCTGATCGAAAATAACATTGAGCGCATCGCGTTCGGTGCCTAATTTGATCATTGTTTTTACAAAATTACCGCCAAACGACGAATATAACCATGAAGTACGTATCACAACAGCCGATGGGCATATAGTGATTAATTCATTTTCACCAGCCAATTTCGACTTGCCATACACGCCAAGTGCAGCAGTTGGCATATCTTCGGTAAGCGGGAAATGACTTGTGCCATCGAACACATAATCGGTAGAAACATGAACAACTTTCAAATCATGCGCCAAAGCCACTTCGGCGATATTACGAACAGCATCACGGTTAATCCTGTAGCATAAGTCCACGTCATCTTCGGCTTTATCCACAGCGGTATAGGCTGCACAGTTCAAAATGGCATCAACATCATTTTCCACTACAAAACTTTCCAATGCTTGTTTGTTACAAATGTCCAGTTCGGCTACATCTGTAAAAATATAATTAAAATTAGTAAATGCAGCCGATGCTACACGTATCTCGTTGCCTAATTGGCCATTACTGCCTGTTACAAGTATGTTCATAATATTTACTGGGTGTTATTTGCTTCGCATTATTTGGCTAAAGCCGTTATTTGCTGCGCGTTATTTACTGCGTGTTATTTGGCTAAAGCCGTTATTTGCTGCGTGTTATTAACGATCTGTTGTCTGTTGTCTGTTGTCTGTTGTCTGTCGTCCGTTGTCTGTTGTCTGTTGTCTTCTCAAGCTTGCAAATCGAGTTCTCCGTTTTTAAAAGCTTTATAGTTTTTGGCCAAAAGCACCATAAATTTACTTATCTCGCTTAAAGTCTCAGTTGTTTCGGGTTTTATTTCGGCTTTTTTCATGCGCAAAAGCATTATGCCATACATAAAATTAAAACACAACTCAATATCTGTCAATCCAATTTCCGATTTTGTACGAAGCTGATTTACATAAGGTAACACATGAAAAAACTTTGCATTATAGGCTGGAACTTGTCCCGATTTCATAATTAATTCATGAAAATCGACCAAATCAATAATGACATTTTTGTTGAGTTGCAAATGTCCCTTTGCCTGCACATTTTCCATGCGCATCATATCAACCAAACTTTCGTACCATTCGTAAAGCGATTTACGCTCCTCTTCCTTTTCGAATGGATAAACCGATATAATTTTTTCGTTCAGAATATCAATATTCAATTCAAATGCACGCAACATATCCTCTACCTGCCACATATAAAGCAGGTATTCGCATATATTTTCTTTTTTTAATTTGCTGGCTATGAACATATTTTATATTTTATTCCGCTAAGTAATTCTATTTTGTGTCCCATTTGCTAATGCATCCATTTCAACTAATTTCCCACAGCAATTAGTTGCTTAATTTGCGCATTTTACAAATCAAAACCAATATCCCTGCGGAAGTATTTTTTATCAAAATTGATAATATTTGCGTTTTTAAATGATTGTGCTAATGCTTCGTCTTTGTTATCTCCATACGAACTTACGGCAATTACACGACCACCATTAGTAACAATTTTACCATCTTTGGCAGTAGTACCGGCATGGAAAACAATACTGTTTTCAACCCTATCCAATCCGTTAATTTCTTTGCCTTTTTCGTACTCTTCGGGGTAGCCGCCCGAAACAAGCATAACGGTTACAGCTGCGCGTTCGTCAAATTCTACCGTTCGAGTGTCTAAGTTTTTCTGTGCTACACCTTCGAGCAAATCCACCAAATCCGATTTCAGA
>CAMDNO010000196.1 GCA_945902955.1 Porphyromonas cangingivalis | reverse complement strand
TTTTGTTACCCGCCAAATAGTGGCATTTATCGCCAGTGTAATTATTGATAATGCTATGACTAATACTTGTTTTCTCATACGGCAATCTATTTTTTAATCATTAATCGTTTTACTATTACATTTTTATTATCGGTAAGCCTAATAAAATACAAACCCTCCATGTAAGAAGAAAAATCTTCGTCGATAACAGTTGTTGTGTTACGCTTTTCAAAAGAAGAGATCAATTTTCCATCCACACTATAAACTTGCATGTGTAATTTATCCAAAGGTTTATTCATTTGTATCCAAACCTTACCCGAAGTAGGATTAGGATATATTTCTGCTTTAAAGTCGGTTGAAATCAAACGGCCGTTATCAGTTGAAATGGATACATTAACTGACTTAGAAACAACACTGCTGCAACCATCTGAACCAGTTATTTTCAAGTTAACCTGATAAGTTCCTGTTTGAGCAAACTGATAGTTGGCTGTTAATTCGTTTGCTGTAACGTAGTTGTTGGTATTATTAAAGTCCCAAGCATAGGTATAGGTATTAGAAGTTTTATTATTAATGTTAAATAGTATCGTTTCGTTTGGTTGATATACAGTTTTATCTGTTGTAAAATCAACATTCATTCCGGCACAAATTTCCTGTACCTGCATAAATGACCAATGCCCGTTACTGTCTTTTGCTCGCACATAAACTAAATGTTTTCCGGTAAGTCCTGTTAAATCCACATCGAATTCTGTATCAATAAATGGTGCCTGATTTTGTTTGCTTATAAATATTGATTTGGCATCTGGCTCCCTATCTACAAAATACTCAATTTGAACAATATTTGGATTTGCTGTCGATTGACTTTTCCAGAACGATTGACGTTGGATAAAGCTGGATTTTCCGTTTTGGTCTATAGAACGAACGTACAGCGTATGTCCGCCATTGTTTACTCCTGTCAAATCAATCGTATATGCTAAATCAACTGATTTACCTGCTGTAAATGGTATTGCATTACCTTTATTTATTCCCGGATCGGTATCAAAGAAATACTCAATTCGTTTCAGATTAGGTGTTTGATTTATGGATACAGCATCTTTCCAGAATGATTGACGTTGGATAAAGCTTGATTTGCCATTTTGGTCTATAGAACGTACGTAAAGAGTATGTCCACCATTGTTTACGCCAGTCAAATCAATCGTGTATGCTAAGTCAACCGATTTGCCCGCTGTAAATGGAATTGCATTGCCTTTATTAATTCCAGGGTAAGTATCGAAAAAATATTCAATTCGTTTCAAATTGGGTGTTTGGTTGATCGAAACAGCATCTTTCCAGAACGATTGTCGTTGGATAAAGCTTGATTTTCCATTTTGGTCTATCGAACGAACATAAAGAGTATGCCCACCATTGTTCACTTTAGTTAAATCAATAGTATATGCTAAATCTACCGATTTACCTGCTGTAAAAGGAATTGCAGTGCCTTTATTAATTCCCGGGTCTGTATCGAAGAAATACTCAATGCGTTTCAGATTAGGTGTTTGATTTATGGATACTGCGTCTTTCCAGAATGATTGACGTTGGATAAAGCTGGATTTTCCGTTTTGGTCGATAGAACGAACGTAAAGCGTATGACCGCCATTGCTTACTCCAGTCAAATCAATTGTATAAGCCAAATCTACTGATTTGCCAACTGTAAATGGTATTGCATTTCCTTTATTAATTCCCGGGTCAGTATCGAAGAAATACTCAATTCGTTTCAAATTGGGTGTTTGATTTATGGATACAGCATCTTTCCAGAATAATTGTCGTTGAATAAAACTTGATTTGCCGTTTTCGTCGATAGAACGAACGTAAAGCGTATGTCCACCATTGTTTACTCCTGTTAAATCAATCGTATAAGCCAAATCAACGGATTTACCAACAGTAAATGGAATTGCATTTCCTTTATTAATTCCTGGGTCTGTATCGAAGAAATACTCAATACGTTTCAGATTAGGTGTTTGGTTAATCGAAACTGCATCTTTCCAGAATGATTGACGCTGGATAAAACTCTCTTTGCCGTTTGCATCTATAGCTTTTACGTAAAGAGTATGACCTCCGTTTGGAATTTCAGAAATATCAATATTGAACTCATTGGTAGAGATTCCATTTTCATCAAAGTAAATTGACTTGTTTTTTATCTGTGTGTCTTCACTGTCAAAATAGTAAATTAGGCTGGCTTTAAATGGATTAAATTTCTGATTATTAATTGGATTAACAGTAATAATTCTTGTGAAAGTTTTTTGAATATTTCCATTTGTTAGGGTTAACGAAACGGTATATTTACCAGGTACTTTATAAACATGAATGGGTGAAACCTCCATTGAAGTTTTGTTGTCTCCAAATTCCCATAAATAAGAATCTCCACTTGATGAGAGATTGTTAAAGAAAACTGGTGCATAACATGACAAGTCTGTATTAACAGTAAAGTAAGGGATTGTTGCATTTGCTCCAATCGAAACGTCAATGTTTTTATTTATTTCACAGCCTTTGCCGTCTTTTACTTTTACAATATGTGCCCCAATTGATAAACCTCTGAACGAGGCTGTTGAAACGTAATTGCCACCATCTAAAGCATACGAATAAGGTTCTGTTCCGCCTTTAGCAATTAATTCTATATTGTTGTCAAATTGAGCAACATCTAATGTTAGATTATTACAGTCAGAATCACTTTCCTTATAGTTTGCAAATGCGATACAACCATTGGCATCTTTTACAGCCCATAAATAATCTTTGCCATTTTCAGGAATAATTTGGGGACGTACTGTAGAATAATTTATCAAATCAGTTGAATAAGTATATGGTGATATTCCCATGTGACCAAATAAAACAATCTTTGTTCCTAATTTTTTAATACTTGCTGACAATGTCGTTTTAGAACAATCAATACCATTGGTTTTTTCTGTAGCAATAAATGTAAATGGAGCATTCATTAAGTACTCGAAGTCGCAATCTTTGGCTATAACTTGTATGTTACATTTTCCTGTAGCACTTGGAGTGAAGAGAGTTTCAGCATACCCTTCGGCATCGGTAATTACAGTTGTTTTTGATAAAGTTCCACAATTATCAACAGCCTCAAATTTCACCATAATAAATCTGGCAGGAATACCATACATGCTTTTTATCCTGATTTTCAATGGCTTTTCTAATGGAGTCCCTACGGTATACTGTTGATTGTTTCCTGAAATATATTCAAGCATATACGGGTATCTTTCATTGAAAAGCTTACGTTCTTCCCATTCTTTATTTACATGAAAAATCTCTTTCCCAAAAAAAGTTGGTTTCCAACCAAGTAAAAGTTTACCTCCCAGATTAGCTTCTGCTTGCCAATTTAAGTCTTGCAAATCTTGAGAACTTGCACATAAATTAAGATCTGTCGTCATTTTTAAATCAACATAAGGTCCTGTTGCGCCATTTATAGTAAAATAAATAATTGGACCGATATCAAAAGAGGTAAGTATTGAGCCTTTTACTTTTAAATCATGATTCATTTCTGAAGTTTCACTTGAATTAAAATAAAAATCATATTCATTATTTTCATATTTAGCCCCTGCATTGACAGTATACGTTTTATTGTAGCTGTTTATATAGGTTATGTTTCCATTGGTAGTAATTTTGGCATCAAACTCAAATTGAGTTTTTATTTGTATTAATGTAGGTACTCCTCCAATAACTAAAACTAATTTTCCACGTATTGCTGGTCCAATTTTTTCGTCATTTAACTCAAAAGTACTTGTTTGATCTGCCTCGACTGTTAATGTCGAATTAAATGCAACGGTGCCATTATCAACACCTATAAAAATAGTAGGATCTAATAAATCAACTTGAATTTTACTAACTACATTAGGTTTTAAAACTATCTTTCCATCCAAATTTGCTTTAATTCCATTTTTTTCAAAAAGCACTATGTTATCAAAATTATATTCAATAAAGAAATCTTTTTCTTCAAATTCATCTGGATTGACATTAGATTGTATTCTTTTAGGATTTTGTTTTATAGCTGTAACACCATCTAAAGATGCGGACTTAATATCTTCAATAACAAAGAAATGAGTTCCATTTTTTAAACTTTCATTTGTCTTGAGTTCTTCACGGGTTGGTAACTTATTTAGCTGATTAAACCCTTTAGCCTTTAAAGACTGATTAATTGATTCAATATTATAAAGCTGACCTAAATCAATTCCACCTGTTGTAATTATTTCATCAATTTTTGCCTGTGATGTGGTAAAACTGTAGATATTTCCAGATTTTGAAACAGTTTCAACTTTTCTCATAAAACCATCTCCGACGATACTAATTAAAATTGTTTGTGGTTCTACGATTAAGTTCGTGTCTGAAAACTCAATATCTAATGAACCGCTTTCAATCTGTTCTGCTGTGCTCATGATTGAATCTGTAGCATCAACTACGATAATTTTATCATAATATTGGTTTTGGATTATCTTCAATATTAAGGTATCTGAAGTTGAACCACACTCATTCTGAAGTGTATATCTTAATTTATAAACACCTGTTGATCCTCCATCTACGTTTGATGCTGGTAATCCGGTAAATTTTGAATATGCTGAGTCTGGGCTTTGAAAAACTCCACCTATACCTTCAAGTACTTGCCACTTAGAAGTTACGCCTTTTATTTTATTTCCCGAAAGATAAGTGTAGTTATTATTGATTAATCTATCACTTCCAGCATTTGCCTTTGGAATGTTATTTATCAATACACTAGAAGATACTATTGGTTTACAATCTGGAAGTTTATTAATAACCCTATAATACGATGTTATTGTTGGTTTGAAGCTATAAACTGAATCCACTTCGTTCGAAATAGCTATCCAATTAATACCATCAAAAGATTGTTCCCATTGCAACGAACCATATTGATAGTTTTCGACTTTTAGTTTAAGTGTATCAATATTACAAGTTGATACACTTAAACTGTCAATAAATTTTTGATTAAGTAAAGAATCGCTTTGGTTCAGTTCTACTATACACGGATTTAACAAGTGTACTTTATATGTAACAGTTTGAGCTGACACAAAATTGAACAGGAATTGTAATAGGCTAAATAAAACAATATATTTTCTCATATCAATTTTTTCTTTTTTTCTGTTTGCTAAGCGTCTTAAATATTCTATAATTACTCCGTTCCAAAAATATACACAATTTTTCGGATAAAAAAAATTAACTTTTTTGAATTGCACAATTCAAAACTCATAAAGTTTAATAATGAGGGTTTTAACGATTTTGAGATTTTTGGGTGTTGAGGTGAAAAACGAGTGCAATTAACATACGTTGAGTTAAAAACTGGTGGCTTTGGTCGTTTTTGGATAGTGTTTGTTATTATAACAGCTATGCTTTGGTGACTTTGGGAGTGCAAAAAATGGTCGTTTTGTGTGTTTTGTGTCTGCTTTGTGTTTTTTGTGAAATAGTAAAAGAGTGTAACATTATCTTTTTCCTGGCAACGGTTCGAGGTACTCAGTCCCCGTCGCACAAAAAAATTTCAAATTACAATAAAGGTAGGCGACGGGAAGATGACACCCACGAAATCCTTGTCATTTCGATGGCACATCCCGTAAAACGTTGTCAGCGGGAAAAATTACAATATTTATATCTCTCACTTCGTATCGAGATGACAAGGGCAACAAAGTGTTACAAAACCGCTGCCCAACCTTTTGCTGTAACATTATCATTTTCGTGGCAACGGTTCGTGGCTTTATTATATTTTCTATCTCTTCTAAATCTTATTGCCTTATTAAAACCTTTGTATATGAATTATTTATGCATTATTTTATCACAAACTTTAATTAGTTGTAATTCTGAAATAAGCAATGTAGATTACATATAATATGTAAAATGAAATGCTTATAATTTGTAAACTAAAATACTTATAATATGTAAAATGAAATGCTTATAATTTGTAAAGTAAAATACTTATAATTTGTAAAATGAAAAATTGTATTTCAAAATAAATGTTCTATCTTTGCCTCGAAAATAGTTACAATAGGCATTATATAAATTGTATTTGTCTGATTTAATTAACTTTATATTTTAAACATAAGAAATGGAACGCTGATTTACGCTGATTTAGCGGATATTCACCGAATAAATGTGAAAATACGGATTTAAAAACGGATTTTATCCCCGATAAATCGGGGAAGATTTAAGAGCGAGGTCTTAATCATTCCGACTTGTCGGAATATAAATCCGTATTAAATCAGCTAAATCGGCGTAAATCCGCGTTCTATTATCTTTAATAATCCAACTTATATAGACTCTATTATACATGTTATAATCAGTATAGTTAAGTCTATTTTAGCTCTGTATTAAATTGTAAATGACAAAATAGTAAATTTTAAAAATCATGGCATACATACCTCGCATAACCGATGTAGAATTTGAGCGCAAATTACAGGCTGCCGGAGCTATACTAATTCGTGGTGCAAAAGCTTGTGGAAAAACAGAGTCGGCAAGGCAATTTTCAAAAAGCATATTGGAAGTTGATTCCGACCCACAAGTACCCTTGCTTATCGACACTGCGCCTGCCCGCCTTTTGTTGGGAAATGCACCGCGCCTTATCGACGAATGGCAGGAACAGCCCAGACTTTGGAACTTGGTACGCCACGAAGTGGACAACCGCGCGTTGCCCGCTCAATTTATTCTTACTGGGTCGGCAAACCCCGACGAAAGCGCAAAGCAACACTCTGGTGCTGGTAGGTTTACCACGCTCGATATGCGCACTATGAGTTGGCAAGAATTGGGTCATTCGACTGGCGAAATTAGCCTAAAAGCGCTTTTGGAGGGTGGTAGAGTTGATATACACGACCAAATGACCGATTTGGAATTTATCGTCGAAAAAATCTGTAAAGGTGGCTTTCCGACTTTGTTGAACAAAAGTCTTTCGCAGGCTTACGATATAAGCCGCGCTTACATCGAATTGCTTGCCGAAGTGGATATGAGCCGTGTCTCGAATGTGAAGCGCGACCCCACCAAAGTGCGCAATGTGCTGCGGTCGTTGGCACGAAATACAGCAACTACTATCGAAACTACTTCGATTGAAACCGATATTTTCGAGAAAGATAGTGTTGCCATATCGCGCCCAACTATCAACGATTATCTGGATACGCTCGAACGTTTGATGATAGTTGAAAATCAACCGGCTTGGAATGCCCATTTACGCTCGTCTGCTATGCTCAGGAAGGCTCCTAAGCGTCATTTTACCGATGTGGCATTAGCTGTGGCGGCATTGGGTGCAACTAAAAAATCATTGCTTGCCGACTTAAAATTTACTGGTTTTTTGTTCGAATCGCTTGCCATACACGAACTTCGTGTGTATGCTCAAGCGTGCGATGCGAAAGTGTATCATTATCGCGATTCTACCGATTTGGAGGTGGATGCCATTGTACAACAATATTCGGGTGAGTATGCTGCTTTCGAAATAAAACTCGGTACAGGTCAGATTGATAACGCTGCAGCAAATCTCAAAAAATTTGCCTCCGTGATAGACACTTCCAAGACTCAGCCTCCGCAATCTTTAAACATTATAACAGGAACTGGTGTGAGTTTTACCCGAAACGATGGTGTAAATGTCATTTCGCTGGCTTCGCTTGGAATTTGAAAATAAATAGTTTTAGATTAAAATTAAGGCAATAAAGTTAGTCGAAATGGAATGATATTTCTACTAATTATTTCTACTTTACCAAATTAAAGATTAAACCACAATAGAAACAATAGGTAAATATTTTAAGCATTAAAAAACGAGTAAAATCTCTTAAAATACCTTCAGGTATTTATCTATTGTGGTCTAAAATTTGTTTTTTCTTTGTTTTCTATTGTGT
>CAMDNO010000195.1 GCA_945902955.1 Porphyromonas cangingivalis | reverse complement strand
CCTCAAATTGAAGAAGATGAAGCACCACTTTATTTATTATCAAGCGAATACAGAGGTTATTTATAATTCAAACGTAAAATTTCGGTTGTCAGTTGTCTGTCGTCCGTTGTCAAAAAAAATAAAAGGATGAAAATCTCATTTACAGGTTGTGGATTAGGCGATTTTATTTACAAAAATGTAAATTTTAATTCGCCCGCATTTTTAAAATATAAATCAAAAACTACTGGAGATGGCGGATTAATGCCCGGCAATTTGGTTTTTGCCGATGAACTTGAACGTTTTGCAGGAGTTAAAATGGTCAAAATTCTCTCCGAAATCAGAGGTTTAAAGGTGTACGATAACTTTAATGTTGGTGGTCCGTCGTTGGTAAGTTATATTTGTGCTGCACAGTTGCTCGCCAACGAATCAATCGATATTCGTTATTACGGTGCGTTTGGCAACGATGATAAATCGAAAGTGTTGTTGGATTTACTCCGTAAATTACCTCTAAAAACAGATAATATTACGCTTTTTGAAGCCGAAACCCCCTACACAACAGTACTTTCGGATCCCGATTTTAATGGCGGCAAAGGCGAACGAACATTTATAAATAATATTGGAGTTGCAGCACTTTATAATTCGAGCTATTTCGATTCCAACTTCTGGAATTCGGATATTCTAGTTTTTGGCGGTACAGCCCTTGTTCCTCAACTTCACGCAAATCTCACCGATTTATTACATTCAGCAAAATACAAAGGTGCTTTTACGGTGGTAAATACCGTTTTCGATTTTCCCAACGAAAAGAAAGATCCAAATAAAGCTTGGCCACTTGGTAATACGCAGAATAGTTTACCGCTAATCGATTTATTAATAATGGATTACGAAGAGGCGAAGCGCATTAGTGGACATGAAGAATTTGAAAAAATAACAGAGTTTTACAAATCGAATGGAGCAGCAGCATTTATCATTACACATGGCAGCGAACCAAGTTATATTTACGCCTCAGGTGAAAAATTCGAAGCTGTAGAGTCTTTGGTGCCAGTTTGCAGTTGGATTTCGAATGATTTTGAAAAAAATCCAGAATTGCGGGGCGATACCACCGGCTGTGGCGATAATTTTGTGGGTGCCACCATTGCATCGGTAGCCAACCAAATGCTCCAGAATAGCGGAAAACTTTCTTTAACCAATGCAGCCCTTTGGGGTACAGTTTCGGGAGGTTTTGCCTGCAATTATACAGGTGGAACTTATTTTGAAAAATATTCAGGAGAAAAACTCGAGATATCATATAAAATGATTGAAAGATATCTAAAATCATATTAAATATCTTAGCTACCCGTAGCGCACTTACACTTCTTTCAGCAAAAAATAGCATAATTTCATTTTGGAAAGGGTTTTTATGTAATTGCCCCAATAGCATATACTGCCAAGGGAATACTACCTCCGTTTATGTATATCAACCGTTTACCTTAAAATATCCTCCCCTACTCTTACAGCTGCTGATATCATTCAATTTATAATAAATGATACCGGTATCAGTAATAGAAGAATGGAGAAATAAAGTGCCATGGCAAGCATTCTACTACAAAACCTTCTGAAAATTGCTTCAAAAAGTTGATATTTAGCTCCAAATCTTCATTTTATATGCAAAGTTTTTACGTTTTGGCAAATATTTTTACGTTTTGGCAATGTTTATATTTTAAAACTTAGTAAATTTGTAAATTCTAGTAACTGTAAAATGGAAAGAAAATCATCATGAACAAATTTATAAAAAAAATAGTATTGGTTAGTTGCCTTCTATCATCTATATTTATTTATGGTAAATCATCAGACTTATTTTCAGGTGGGGCTGGAACCTCACTTAGCCCATATCAAATTGCAACATTGGATGACTTACGTTTCCTTTCCGAAAATTCAAGTTACTGGTCTACTGGTATCTATTTTATCCAAACTGCAGATATCGAAGCTTCAAGTACCTCAACTTGGAATAGCGGTGCTGGTTTTTCTCCAATTGGTAATTCTACAACTAAATTTTTGGGTAATTATAATGGGCAAGGTCATACTATTAATGGGTTGACTATCAATCGTCAAACTGCCAATTATGTTGGTTTATTTGGCTATACATCTTCTGCTGATATTAGTAATATTGGTCTTAAAAATACAAACATTAGAGGCAAAGACAATGTTGGGGCATTAATAGGTGAAAATAGTAATTCAACGAATATTACGAAAGCTTATACCACGGGAGCTGTTATTGGAGTTAATTATGTTGGTGGTTTAATGGGTAGTATTTCTAGCTGTACTTTAAATAACGTTTACTCTACGGCAAGTGTAACTGGAACTTATGTTGTTGGTGGAATAATAGGTCATATTGCTAGTGCTACAATAAATAATGCTTACGCAACAGGACGTGTAATAGGTACAACATACCCTGGAGGGCTGATAGGATTATATGGGTCTGTTTTAGTAGAAGCTCCTGGAATTAAACGAATATCAACAGCAAATCTTTCCTCACAAGCCATTAATAATTCTTTTTGGGATACACAAACTTCTGGGCAAGCTACAAGTTCTGGAGGTACAGGTAAAACAACTGCTGAAATGAAAACCGCAACAACGTTTACGAATGCAGGTTGGGATTTTAAATTCGAAACAACAAATGGCACAGCCGATATATGGAATATAAACAGTGATTTAAACAATGGCTATCCGTATTTTGAAGGGCAATTCCCTATTATTGTTACAAATCCAACCAATACTACGCCTAATTTAGCGCCTGACTATCCTACTTTAGCATCTGCCATTGCGGCTATAAACAGCATTACTGCCATGAGTGGACCCGTGATTTTTAATGTAGCGGCTAATTATACCGAAACTGCACCTACTGGCGGATACATATTGGGTAACGCAACACTTAATGCGCTAACTTCGAACACCAAAACAATTACTTTTCGGAAAACGGGCACAGGTTCGAATCCATTAATTACGGCATCTACCGGAACGGGAACACTCGATGGCATTTTTATAATTCAAGGGGCAGATAATATTGTTATTGATGGTATTAATTTACAAGAAAATGCCGTAAACAACGATGCTACAAAGCAAATGGAGTGGGGATATGCAATACTCAAGCGAAACGAATTGGATGGTGCGCAAAATATAGCAATTAGCAACTCTACAATTACATTAAATAAAACCAATGTTAATTCGAAAGGTATATATGGCGCCAACCACACCCCGAATTCAATAACTGAACTTACCATTAATTCAACTACTGGTATCAATTCAACTATTAAAATAAATGCTTGTGTGGTTACAAATTGTTATAATCCTATTTACGTAGCTGGATATAGCGTAAAAGAGTATAATGATACTAATATTGAAATAGGAACCACTGCCGGAAATACGATTACAAATTTCGGAGGTTCGAATATTATTTGTTTTGGCATTTCTTTAGATGGACAATCAAATGGTCGAATTGAGAATAATAGCATTACAACCTTTTGTGAAATATCAAATGAAATCTATCCAATTGCATTCAACCATAATTGTAGTGGGGATGTTAAGATTTATAACAATACGATTTCAATTTCATCCAATGAAATTGGGATGGGTTTAGGAGGTATAGTAACTTCTGGCACCTATAACTCTATAGATATTCAGAACAATGTGATTGAAAATTGCAACTTTCCAAATATAGAGAGTGGAATTTTTATGGGGATTGGTGGTGGAGCTTCCGGTCCTATGAATATTGTTGGGAATAGGATTTCCGGAAATATTATTGCACAATCGAATCCAGCATCTGATTGCAGATTTTGGGCAATTTACCATGAAGATAATACTGATATTGCTGACTCAAATATAAGTTCAAATACAGTAAGAGACAATATTGTGTATGGAAACATGACACAATTTGCGGGAGTCGTAAATGTTGTTGATGACAGACAAATTATAGACGGAAATTTAATTTACAACAATTCAATTCACGGTACTGCTTCTGGTAGCGATTTTTATGGAATTTATTCCGAAGGAGAGTCTTTAGTTGTAAAAGATAGGATTTCGAATAATGCTATTTACTCCAATAATGCTAAAAATTTAATTTCTGGAATTGTTGTGGGTGGAAATGGTGGAAAAGAGTTGTTGAAAAATAAAATTTATAATTTGAATGCCAACTCTTCAACGGGTGTTGTTAATGGAATTAATTTGATGGGAGGAATTGATACTAATATTTACAACAACCTTATTGGAAACTTAAATGCCGCTTCAGCCAATAGTACCGAAACCTCCGTGCGAGGAATTAATATTGAAGGGGGAGATGCAACATCAATTTTTTATAATACAATTAATATAAACTCAACAAGCACAGGTAGCAATTTTAGTACTGCCGCAATAAAATCAATCACTGCCATTGTGTTAGAAATGCAAAATAATATTTTTGTAAATACATCAACCCCTAAAGGTACTGGCAAAACAATTGCATTTGAACTCACTGACAATACATTAACTAATTTTTCGAACACATCAAACAATAACTTGTATTATGCAGGCACTCCAAGCGCTTCCAAAGTTATCATGTACGATGGCATTACAGCATACCAAACACTAACCACATATCGCACAGCACTTGGCAATTCGCGTGAGTCGGCATCTATTACCGAAATGCCAAATTGGTTGAGTACAGATGGAGCTAATGCAAATTTCCTTCATATTAATGGCGCATTGGCTACGGAAATATATGGCGGTGGGGTCTCTATTCCCTATTATACCGACGATTACGACGGTAATACCCGAAAAGCAACTCCAGATATCGGAGCCGACGAATTTGAAGCAATAAGTATTAGTAATTTATCGGCCACCAATATCAAACTTAGCACGGTTACACTTGGAGCAACTGTTTCTCCAGCTAATGAGCAGGTTATTGATAGAGGAATTTATTGGTTTACCTCTCCTAATGTTACGACTTCGCACAACAAAATCTCTGCTGGTGGCACTTCGGGTGGTGCATTTACTGTAAATATGAGTGGGTTAACACGAAGTGCAACGTATTACTTTAGAGGATATGTTGTAAAGCTAAATAATGAAACCGTTTTATCCGAAGAGGCCAGTTTTTCGAATGTGCCTATTTTTACAGGTACAGGTTATTGGGACGATTATAGAAGGTGGAATGTGCAGGAAGTACCAGGACTTCGCGAGTGGTCGGGCTTTTTAGATAGCCCAATTATAAATGGAATTTGTAACTTCTCTAATTCAAGTTCTCCCTACTGGGGTTCTGTTAATTTAACTATTAATTCGGGCGCTAAGTTGATAATCAAACCAAATTGTATTTTAACTGTTGATGGCTTAATTACAAATAATGCTGGTGCCGATGGCTTAGTAATTCAATCCGACCCTTCATTGCCAAATGCTTCCCTCTACTTTGCATCTGGTGCGCCAAGTGCTACTGTAGAAATGGACTCAAAAGCCTATTGGGATTTGACTAAACCTATGGGAAGTAAATATAGTTGGCAGTTTTTTGGAATTCCTGTTAAAACGCTCTCTTATTCGAGTGCTTTCAGCAATTGCTATGTTAGGAAGTATTATGAAGCAATAAAAGAAACTGAAAATATTTGGGTCATGCAGTATCCTGATTCAGTCTTAACTTCGGGTACAGGTTACGAAATAGTTCAACAGACTCCTAAAAAGTATCAGTTTAAGGGTGAGTTAACAAATGAAGATTTTGCCCGTACGCTGGCTCACACATCTACGGGTGTTTTTCCGGGTCAACATATTTTTGCTAATCCATATACAGTAGGTATTTCTATTGCTGATATTCAATTTGGAGCAAACACCGAACAAGCAGTTTACTTATTCAATACCGGTACTTACAATCAATGGCTCAACGAAGAAGGGGTTAATTATGGAAACACCAGCACAGCAGCCGGACAATATACTGTATCAACTCCCGGTACAATTGGTGAATTAGGAGTGCCAATGCAAATTCCTTCCATGCAAGGGTTTCTCGTAAAAACACAGAATGGCTTGCCTGGCTCTATCAATGTTTCTTATGCTAATTCAAGTGAAAATTTTGAATCTCAGCGTGCTCGTGGGAATAAAGCAGCTGATTCATCGTCCGAAAAGGTAGTAACAAGAATTGATTTAAAGGGCAGTCATTATGCCGATTGTGTATGGCTATTTACCGATTCGGGCTGTACTCGTAAATTCGACAATGGCTGGGATGGCTATAAAATGAAAGGTGCTCCCTCAAATTTACAACTCTATGCCACCGAAGCCGATGGCGATTATCAAATAGATGCCGTGAAGGATATAAACGAAACAAAACTGTCATTTCAGGCAGGTCAGGATACGGTTTTTAAACTAATATTTACACATAAAAATTTAGAAACACGTTATGCAGGTATTTATTTGATCGATTTGGTTACCAATCAAATGGTTGATGTGTCAGCAAGTGGTTCCGAATATCATTTTAAAGCTTACAATACGCCGGAGCCCACAGTTCGTTTTAAAATAGTAACAAAACCAACTGCAATAAGCACAGCTACAACAAAAGCATTGAAAGTGTTCAGCACGAAAGAAGTGCTTGTAATTGATAATCAGAGTAGTCTTACGGGTAATTTTGAATTGTACAGTGCCTCTGGTTCGCTTGTCAAAATGGGTGTTTTTACAACAAATGGAATAACAACAATCTCCACAAAAGGCTTACCAACAGGAGCTTATATTGTAAAAGCTACGACTTCGGGCGAAAAAGTAACTGAAAGAGTAATTATAAACTAAAAAATACGATAAGGATTGCTTAGAACTTTTTTATTCCATTTCAATCGTTGTCATCTTCGTCCAAAAATATAGGCTCAAAAAATTCGTCTA
Organism: Porphyromonas cangingivalis; assembly: GCA_945902955.1. Taxonomy (GTDB): domain Bacteria; phylum Bacteroidota; class Bacteroidia; order Bacteroidales; family Paludibacteraceae; genus Paludibacter. The sequence continues at coordinate 1,014 of CAMDNO010000195.1, read as the reverse complement.
TATCGCGGCGGTCTTTTTTCGTTGGTCGTCCTGTGCCTCTATCTCGGTTGTTTTCGGCAGCTATGCGAGCCAATTCAACCAATTCGAGTTGGTCGGGAGTGGTTACATTCTCAATAAATCCAACAACTAACTTGGCGTTCATTCTATTTTCGGCAAGAGCCAGTACTTTAAACGAATACAGTACAGGGTTACGCTTAATGCCAATCACATCGCCCACTTTCACGTTGCGCGAGGGTTTTACCTGCACGCCGCCTATTAGCACTTTGCCTTTTTTGCAAGCCTCCGATGCTATAGAGCGCGTTTTATAAATACGCACAGCCCATAACCACTTATCTATTCGTACTTCTGCTTTCATTTCCCATTGTATTGCGTCATAGTGAGTTGCATGCCCGCTAAGCAAAAGCTTTTGATAATCTCGGCACATTTTTCGGCACGTTCGGGTAATTTTGTTGCTTGTTCGGCTGTCCATTTCCCCAACACGTATTCAATTTGTCGACCTTTTGCAAAATCGCTTCCCACGCCAAATCGTAGCCGTGCATAATCGGAATGTCCCAAAATCTCCTGAATGTTTTTTAAACCATTATGGCCTGCATCCGAGCCTTTGGGCTTTAAACGTAATGTGCCAAAAGGCAAGGCAATGTCGTCCACTATTACCAATACATTTTCGATAGCAATGTTTTCTTTTTGAATCCAATAGCGCAGGGCGTTTCCACTCAAATTCATAAATGTGGAAGGTTTAAGCAATAGTAAAGTGCGTCCTTTGAGTTTTACTTCGGCAGTTTCGCCATAACGGTTGTTGGCAAAAAAAACATTGGACGCTTCGGCGAAAGCGTCCAATATTGTAAATCCTATGTTGTGGCGGGTGTTATGGTATTCGTTACCAATATTACCCAATCCTACAATCAAGTACTTCATTTCAAAAATAGATTATTTTTTTGTTGCAGCAGCTGCGGCAGCACCACGAGCAGCTCTTGTCAATTTAACCTGACAAACAACAGCGTTTTTGGCATTTAA
>CAMDNO010000194.1 GCA_945902955.1 Porphyromonas cangingivalis | reverse complement strand
GTGGATAAAGCGTACGATAAACTGACCGAAACATTGGGCAAAAACTGGCAACGGGAATATATAGTGTGGGATATGTGTTGCGGAGTTGGCAATTTGGAAGTGAAACACAGCAACCCCCGCAATATTTATATGAGTACGCTCGACCAGGCCGATGTAGACGTAATGAAAGCCACCAAAACCTGTGTGGCGGCTCAACGCTTTCAGTACGATTATCTGAATGACGATATTACTGATTCAGGAGTAATTGATTACTCGCTCACCAACAAAGTGCCCGAAAGCCTACGAAAAGCCATTGCAGATGGTAAAAAGATATTGGTATTGATAAATCCGCCGTATGCGGAAGCGGCTTCATCTGTAAATGCTGATAGTAAAACAAATGTTTCAAAAAGTAGAGTTTCTTTATCAATGATGAATGTTTATGGTTCGGCAACACGTGAGCTTTTTACTCAATTTTTAGCACGTGTAGCTCAGGAAATTCCAAATGCCACAATAGCAACTTTCAGCACTTTAAAATATATCAATGCGCCATTCTTTGAAAAATTTAGAAATGTATGGAAAGCAAAGTATCTTGGAGGTTTTGTTGTTCATAGCAAAGCTTTTGAAGGTTTAAATGGGAACTTTCCAATAGGGTTTTTAGTATGGAATACTGGTATCAAAAAACAAATTGATGAAATTATTGTGGAAGTACTTAATAGAAATGCTCACCCAATTGGAGAAAAATTCTTTTTCAATATTCCCAATGAGAAAATGCTTAATGTCTGGATAAACCGACCAAAATCTAATCAGCTAGAGGTTATTCCTCTTACAAATGCTTTATCTCCAGCAAATAAAGATGATTTCAAAACTTGGTCTTCTAATGGTTTAGCCTATTTAACAGCAAAAGGCAATGATATGCAAAATGCCAATAGCACTTATATTTTATCATCAAGAGCATATGGAGATAGTGGTGGCATTTATATTAATCCTGAAAATCTCTGGAAGGTTGCTGTTTTTTATTCAGTACGTCGATTAATAAAACCTACTTGGCTCAACGACCGTGACCAATTTCTGCAACCCACAGGCGAACTTACCGAAGAGTTTAAAACCGATTGTTTGGTATGGATGCTGTTTAATGGTAGTAACCTGACGGCTAGCGCCAATGATTTGGAATGGAATGGCAAAAAGTGGAATATTGTTAATCATTTTATTCCGTTCACCGAGGAAGAAGTGGGAGCACCCGATAGGTTTGAGTCCGATTTTATGGTGCAATATCTGACCTCTCCCCAACCCTCTCCAGAGGAGAGGGAGCAGAACGCAGTGTCAATATTGGATAATTTAAGCGATGAAGCAAAAGAAGTTTTAGCGGCTGGAAAAGCCCTTTGGCAAGCTTATTTTGCTCATACCGATGTTCGTGCCGTACGCGATGAACTCAAACTCAACCGCCCCGATGTGGGTTGGTATCAAATTCGTAAAGCTTTGCAAGCCCGTAATGCCAGTGGCGATTTTCCACCCATAAGTTTCAAACCGTTCGAAACCGCCTACAAAGCCTTGACCGAAAAACTACAACCTCAGGTTTATGAGTTGGGGTTCTTGAGACTTTAGAATATCAAAAGCTAACGCTTTTGATAATATGTAATGCGGCTGTTGCTAACAACTAAACATACCATTTACAAAATTTTAAATATAAGATTTGAACATGGAAATTATTCCTTAATAAACCCAATTCTATTTCGGGGCTTATCAATTCGTTTTTTGTCGGTGTGCAACTCGGCTAACGATTGGTTTATAAGTTCAATTTGTACTCGGGTATCTTCGTTAATGTCGTTGTAATCTGTAAAAACATCTTCGATATAGGCTTTTAGCTCCTTGAGTTCGGTTTGAAGTTCGGCTACTGTGTTTGTTGGATTTGTTGCGATTGCTTGTCGGATAGCTACAAAGGCTCGCATAATACCCATATTAATTTGTATTGCGGTTTTTGAATTCAGCACGCTACTTAGCATTGCAACACCAAGCTCTGTAAATACAAAAGGTTTTTTTCTTAAACTCATAGTAAGAGCATTGGATATCACAATTTGTGATTTCCAATACTGAAATTCTTTTTCAGTCATTTGAAACATGAAATCTTCTGGAAACCGTTCAACATTTCTTTTAACGGCTTGATTTAAAACGCGTGTCTCTACGCCGTAAATTTCGGCTAAATCGCGGTCAATCATAACTCGTTGTCCACGAATTGTAAAAATTTTGTTTTGAATGTCGGCGGGTTGGAGTTGTAAATTTTCAGACATAAAGCTAATTAGAATTTTGGTTTTTTAGTTTGTTCCTGTGTTTTTAAGCAGCTAATCATTGTATGGCATTTCAACTCTTACAATTGTACCCTCGCCAACTTTACTGATAATTTCAAAATTACCCCCTAACATCGTTATTAGTTCATTCATACCAATTAACCCATACGAATCGGGGCGGCCACAATTATTAAAATCAAAACCTACACCATTATCCACAATTTCAAAAATCAAATTACCGTCAACAACCGCCAATCGAACTGTAACTTTTGATGCCATGGCGTGTTTTAGTATATTTGTGAGGGTTTCCTGAAGAATGCGGAATAAGGCTAATTCTAACTCTTTATCAATAGTAAGATTTTGTACGGTGTTTTCAAACCGGCATTGCAAATGGTGATTTTCCTCAAACTGTTCGAGATGATGTTCAGCGGTTACAACAAAACCAAGTAGCTCAAGTTGATCCGGCCGTAAACCATTCATTATATCTCTGGTCGATTTTATTGTGTACTCGGTTTTTTTAATAAATTGCTCTAATACAGCAACAATGCTTTCCTTTGTTACTACTTCATTCTTTTTTAATAATTTATTTTTAAATACTCCAATATCCATTTTGAGTGCTACCAGAAATTGAGCAATACTATCGTGAATTTCGAGTGTAATGGAAACTCTTTCTTTCTCACGTACTTGCTGAAGATGCGAAGCAAAATTTCGCAGTTGCTCCCTTGATGCTTTCAGTTCAAGCTCGGCTTGTTTACGTTCGGTTATATTACTCCCAAAACACGAACCACCAATAACCTGACCATGATTTATAATGGGATTAAAGGTTACTTCTAAATAAACCATGCCATTTTCGGTTTCTACAGCGTCTTCTATAGTGAAATGTTCATTGTTCAAAACCCTATCATATCGAGGCTTCCAAATCGGACGTATTGATTCGGGGAGTGAATTTACAAGGTTAACGTCAAGGTCTAATTTTACATTAAATGTTTTTAAAAACTCAGATTGAAATGTATGATTAACATAAATTATATCGTAATTTTTATCAAATGCCCAAATACTGTTTTGCGTACCTTCAATTATTGCAGTTACATTTGCCCTGTTATTTTCAGCAGCCTCTTTGGCTATAAGTAGTTCCGAAGTGCGCTCCTCTACGGTTTCTTCCAAATTACTATTAATGAGTTTAATTTGTAATTTTTCCTTGTCGAGTTCAAGGTTCAGAAAAAAATTTCGTCGTGCAAAAAATTCATTATTATACGAAGCAAGCATTCCGATAATATTGGCACTTATAAAATAGAAATTGGTGTTTATAATTGAAATGAAAGAGGTATTTGTAAAATAGATAGCTCCAATATTAAAAATAAGCAATAAAATCCAACCACCAAAAGTGGCATATATAAACCGCAATTTAATAAAAAAGTAGCCAGCAAAAAAAGTTAACATCAAACCGGAATAGTAAGCATAATTATCGGGCAAATACCAAAGCATAACACTAATGCCGGCGCCGGCAATTATAAAACTGATAGTCAATAGATACTGCCATATTTTAAAAAATATTTTAGTATAGGTTAAAAAAACCACCAAAAACAGGAAGGGCACTACAAAGACAAACCGTATCTGATGAAAAAAATCAGAATACTCCGGAAACATAATTGTATCGAGAAATCCAAAAACACTATACAGGAAAGTAACTAATACAAGTGATAATCTTAGCTGACTAAGTGAATCAAAAAAATAGCTTTTCAAAAACAACTTTTCTTTCTCATCCTCAAATTTAAGAGTTATTTTATTATAAACCATGACATTAGATTATAAGTAACATTTCAATAAAATGAGCTAAAGTAACTACGGACATGAACCAATATAAGATTGATTAACAGCTTCGAATTTTGAAATTAAATTGGTACAAATATACTAAACTTCTGTCAGATAGAATAATAGAATAATAAAATACTTATAAATATTTTTTTGTGGAAAAAAAGAGGCTATTTACCAAGTGAATTATTGTAACTTAGTCATTGTTTTTTATGCATCTTACATTTATTCCAAAATTGCCAGATTCTATCCCGTAATTAAAAATTGAATTTGTATAATCTAATGCTAACCTTCCATAACTATTAATACTACTTGAAGAAGACCAAAAAACGGCAACATCTCCCATTCCTGGATTGCTACCATTATTTTTACTTCTGTAGCCTGCAGGTAATGCATTAAATCCACTTTCATTAGTAGCACCAATATTTGGAGCTGTCCAATAATCTGTTCCTTTCAATTTGCCACCAGCTATTGTGCCTCCACCTAAGTAAGATGAAAGATTAATCCAGTCTTGTTCAGTTGGGATACGCCATCCTACTGGAGCCAATTTGCCTGAATTTACAGCATACCAATTATAAAAAGCTCCAAAGGTGTTTTTATAACTCGCATCGTCTTGCGCCCAGCAATATGCTCCGGTAGTTTGTTGAAGCCAACTGTAACCGCTTGTTGTAAAGTTCATTGGAGTGCCATCGTTGTATCTCTCTGCTTTAAAATTTTCAACCATCCATGTTTGAGTGCCAATTGTAATCGTATGATAAACATTGCCGTCAATGTCAGTAACTGTAATTGGATCAGTTGCTAAAGTTTTTAAAGTTACTTGTTGTCCATAAGCAGTGCCAATGCTATTTGTTGCATAAGCTCTTACATAATATGTTGTATTAATATCTAACCCTATAATTGAAGATGAAAAAGTGCCATTTCCACTTCCGATTGACTTTTTAGAATCTGCAGTTGTAGGGTTTTCAGATTTACTCCAACATACACCATAATCAGTTACTGTATCGCTACCATTACTTGTGATATTTCCACCACAAGTTGCAGAGGTTGTGAGAATTGAAATTGGCAAATTAGTTGTTAGTGAGGGTGTTGTGTTTTGTATGCAACGAACAGAGAAGCCAAAGGTTTTTTGTGCGAAAGTTGTTGTAGTATTTGCGTTCTGATTAAGTAACATAATATGCCATGAATTATCATATCCTGATTCAAGCTCCTCGTTGCTGGTTCTAAAGAAACAATTAGTGCCTTTGTATAGAAAAACACCTGTGCCCTTTTGGCGATAACCACCGGGCAAAGCATTAAAGCCGCTTAAGTTGCTTGCTCCTTCATTCGGACTTAACCAGTAATTAGTTCCTGTTGTTTTCATTTTTCCTCCTGCAACACTTTCTCCACCAAGGAAATTTATTAAAGTTAACCATTCTTCTTTTGACGGAATGTGCCATCCTGCGGGTGCAATTTTACGGCTATCATTCACGGCAAAATAATTGTAAAGAGCTCCGTAAATCACGCCATTTAATATATCATTGTCGTACCAACAATAAGCACCTGCATTTGCATTTATCCACTGATAATTATCTGTTATATTTGTTATCGCATCTCCATTTCGATAACGTGTAGTTTTCAGATTTTCAGCCATCCAGGTCTGATTTCCAATCGTTACGGTATGATAAAGATTTCCATCTATATCAGTTACGGTAAGATTGTCATAAGGTTTTGAGTTAAAAACCTGCTGTTCGCCATACGCAGTGCCTGAGCTATTTGTTGCGTAAGCTTTTACATAATAAGTTGTATTGATGTTTAATCCACTTATTGAGCTAGTGAAAGTGCCAGTGCCAGTGGCAATACCAGCAACAGATTTATTATTTGAAATGGTTGGGTTTGGTGTTAAACTCCAACATACTCCACGAGCTGTAATAGGCGCTCCACCATCGGAGCTAATGTTTCCGCCACCTACAGCAGTGGTATAAGTTATTGAAGTAGGAGCGGAAGTTGTCAAAGTTGGTAAATTGGCATCTTTTACGCAACGAATTGAAAAGCCAGCATTTTTTGCAGAATAATCTCTCGTTACATTTGTAGCAGTTTTAGTAATATATCTATACCATCCATTAGTTGATGAGTTTGCAGTTGAACTCCACCAATAGGCATTATTGGCTAAATTCTCAAACAATCCCGATGTTAGTCTGTTTCCTGCGGCTAATGCTGTAAATCCACTTTCGTTGGTGGCATAATTATTTGTTGTGCTCCAGTGGGCTAAACCCGTTTCTTTGAGCTTTGCTCCAGCCATAGTTTCTCCGCCAAGGCTTGTTGTTAAGGCTGTCCAATCAACATCTGATGCTACGTGCCATCCCAGCGGAGCTATGTTTCGGCTATCCGAAGCCACATACCAGTTGTAAAGTTTTCCATTTACATCATTCGCAGCATTGTTATTGTAACTACACCATGAGCTTATTGCATACAATCCCCAATCGGTATTGTTTGTCAAATTTGTAATGTCATCGCCCGAACGATATTTCGATGCTTTTAAATTTTCAGCCATCCAGGTTTGCTGTCCAATTTTAACAACTGGATAGTAATTGCCATTTTTATCTTTACATTCAACAAATTCAAAATTTATTGTTTTGCTTTCGGTAGGGATGTCTGTTGAAATTGTGCTGAAATTTCCCGAAACCCCTTTGAAAAGCAAACGGTCGCCCGCGGAATAACTCAATGATATTGAATTGTCGGCTTTTGCTTTTTTAGGTGATGCACTTGCAGATTTATCCGATGATAAAAATGATAAATCCGGTTTATTTATATTTCCCGAGTAACTGATTATTTTTTTTGAATAAGCATAACCTGCACCAGATACATAAGCTACATAAAGTCCTTTTGGCAGTGCAAGTTTAAATGAACTTAATCCGGTTTGCAGATTTGTATTTATACCGGCTACTTTTCTGCCATCGATATTATAAATAGCAATTTGGGTAGAACTAAAACTTTTTGAAAAGAATGAGAGTAGGTAGTTTCCATTTTCAGATGTCGAAATAACACGAATTTCATCTTGATTGGTTTGAATGTCGTTAATGCCATTTATAAGGTCAGATAGTGTTAGGGTGCTACCTGCTACAACTGTAACAGCCGTTCCTTTATTCAGGTTTTGTACAACAACGTTGTCGACTGTGGTGCTCGCTCCTGAGCCGGTAAAACTAATTGTGTAGATTAAAGCGAATGTCTTTGTAGAATTAAATAAGAAGCCAATGGTGAGTAATAGCGAAATGAAATTTTTGAAATGTCTCATGTGTTTATTTAAAAATTTAATACTGCAAATGTAAAAACAATTGTTTAAAATTGCAACGAATTTATACAATATTATTAAATAAATATTTAAAACACATATAAAAATTAAGTTAACATTTAAATAAAATGCAGCTAATCATTGTATGGCATTTCAACTCTTACAGTTGTACCTTCGCCAATTGCACTCTTAATTTCAAAATTACCACCTAACATTGTTATTAGTTCATTCATACCAATTAACCCATACGAATCGGGGCGGCCACAATTATTAAAATCAAAGCCAACACCATTATCCACAATTTCAAAAACCAAATTACCGTCAGCAATCGCCAACCGAACTGTAACTTTTGATGCCATGGCGTGCTTTAGTATATTTGTAAGGGTTTCCTGAAGAATGCGGAATAAAGCTAATTCTAACTCTTTATCAATAGTAAGATTTTGTACGGTGTTTTCAAACCGGCATTGCAAATGGTGATTTTCCTCAAACTGTTCGAGATGATGTTCAGCGGTTACAACAAAACCAAGT
>CAMDNO010000193.1 GCA_945902955.1 Porphyromonas cangingivalis | reverse complement strand
ATCGTTTTGTCCGTTTGATTGGAAACAAAATAAATTTCGCCATCAGCCACCCTTCTGTGAATAAATAAAGCTGAATCGTTATTGGTAAATTTACAATCGGGCACAATTCCTATCAAGTCCAACGCTTCCTGCATTTCCATGCCCGAAAGTATCATTCCTTTGCCCACTTTGGCAGATTTCAGAGTTACGCCATCTACTTTTCCCCAAAGTTTATCAACCATTTTCTTTACTTGTGCATCGGCTTTAGGAAAACCTTGCATACTTGGCGAATACTTGGGTTTTGGTCCTAATACCACAGCTCCCTGCAAAACCAATTCTTTAATTTTTGCCAATAATTCAGGACGCATGGTTTCGATTTTTGGTAACACCAACATACTGTAAGTCATTCCATCGGGCAATACCAATTTTCCATTTTTCACACTTAAACGTTGTAGAATAACCTCTGCATTTATATAATCGAACGAATAACCCTGAGGTAAGGCAGGGTCGCAAATTCCGGTCATTTTCGGAACATCTTCGCCAATAAAATAAGCCACATCGGCCACATAATTACCTTGCTGAAGCATGAAATTCGTACGTTTCAAATATTGGGTAAACATATCCATGTAATTGAACCAGGTATTGTGTCGGTTAAATTCGTTACTAAACCAGGCATTTACACCGGGTGAGCGCTCATCGGATTGCTGAATATAGACGTGCAACAAAGTATTGTTTATTCCTTCGGTAAAAAAGCGGTCGCCGCGTTGTTTCATATTTGCCGGATGGCGCGAGTAAGCTTTACCTCCACAAGTGAACGACTCAGCCGAAACTTTGGTTTTTCCATAAATATGTGCGCATGACGAAGCTGCACGGTTTTCAATATTTCCCAATTCACCTTCGCTCCAAAATTCACCACCTATTTCGTCGGACTGTCCACCATATTGCAGAAACTCACCCGGAAATCCCCAATGTCCGTAATTTTCCAGCCAAGTTGTAAGTCCATGTTTATGACTTACATTGCGTAAACCACCCACATAATCGTACGCTACTTTATCGGCAATAAGGCGACGTAAATCCCATAGAAAACGATCAGATTGATTGCGACTTCCTACTACATTTCCTTTCAAAACAGGCAGAAAAGGTAGCGGGTTGTAACCATATTTTGCCGTAAATTCTTCTAGTAGCCCATCAGTCCAGTTTTGACCACCTGTTTCGTAACTGTCTTGCACTACAACTTTCCACGTTTTGCGGTCGGCAGCAGGTATACGACGAATTATTTCACCCAAAAAAGCATCGAAATGTGCTTCAATGTGTTTTTTACTCATTTTGTCGGTTTCCAAACCCGTAGCTTCAGGCGAAGCGGGTCCGTTTTCAACACCGGTAGTTGTCATGCCTGTTTGCATAATTATCCAATTTCCTTTTGGAACTGTCCAATTTAAAGCGCCGTCAGCCGAAACATTTTTGGTAATGTCAATAACGCATTTTGGGTCAATAGCCATTTTCTTCGAAATTTCGGGTTGTGCTTCCCACATATAATCTTTCCAATAAGGCAGTGGTGTTTGAAACATTTTAGCCAACGATTTTTCGGGATAACGTTCCATTTTTGGTGTTTGCGAAAGTTCGATTTCGGCCAAAGCACCTACCATGCTAATATCGGAAATAACCAACTGATAGGTTGTTGATTGTGTTTCAGGCAATGAGATTACAATCGGAGCATTGGGTTCAAAGCCAACATTCAACGCAAAATTGCTTCGGTTGATTTCAAATTTTTTAATAGAGCGAAAGTTAGCTCCATCTTTCACGAATAATTCGCCCATAGCTTTGAACCCATTTTTTGTTGGCGCTTCGCCTTTTGCCCGTATTTTTTTGTTGGCAGTTTGAATAATAAGACTTCGAACGGTGGCTTTTGAGGCTGTTTCGAACGTAATGGATAGCGGTTTGTTTTTTTTTAGAGTAACAATTGAAGAGGTGTCGCCATCAACCAATTTGTCAAGTCCATCCAACTTGGGTTCAGAACTAACTTTTGGTTGTAACGAACGGTATATTTTTACTGAAGCATCCGGTGCTTTATAGGCAATAACACTCACCCGCTGAAAATGGGTGTTGGGGGCAACGAGTTTAGTCTTCAATTTCTTGAGGCCGCTAACTTTCAATTCAGAAGAGTTCAAAAAGCGCATCGATTGTTCTTCCTTAACCCAAGGTCCACCTGATTGACTCCAACCCGGACTATTGAAAATACCAATTTCGATATGCAATTCGGTAGCCGTTTTAAGGGCTGTATGTAAAATATCCCACCATTCGTTGCTAAATATTTTCACATTGCCACTCGGTGTTCCTGGGTTCGATATAAATCCAATAAAAGCACGGTTTATCCCCACGCGCCTCATGGCATGGAGGTCTTTAACCACGCCTTCTTTCGAAATATTATCGGACATCCAATACCAATACACGCTGGTTTGTATGGTATCGGGAATGTTTTTAAAACCGGATTCCAATTGGGCGAAAGTAACATGTTTCGTTTCAGCTCGCACAGCAACGGTAGTCAATGTTAAAAGGAATAACAAAGTCCGCACTAATCTTATTTTAAGTGGGTTCATCATGCTTATTTGGTAGTTGATTTTTTCTTTAATTTATAAATAGCAGTTCTTATTTCGTTCAAGTCACCTATTATCAGAAAATATTCGTATTCGAAAATAGAGTTTTTATTCAGCATGTATTTTTTTATCGGTGCAATATACGAAGTTGAATCGCTGGCAGCTTCACCACCAGCACCGAGATGCATTCCGGCCAAAAAATTAGAACAAAGCGGATTATATACCCCAATTCCCCATTTTGTGTCATCGACGTAAGCCATCCAATTTTCGGTAACCGTATCGTTGATATATCTTCCCCAGAAGCCACTCGAAAGTAACACCGTTTCCGGATTACTCAACGGAGCATTTATAAAAGGTTGATTTCCAAAGTAAGTGTATAAATTTTTTAATGCCGAAATCGGATAAACTGCAGGCAATTCCTGGTCGTTCAGTTTCCCTTCACCGTAAATACTGTCAGTTCTGTGACAGGTTAATTTATTTTTTATTCGAAGTATATTTCCGGTGAGGGTTGTCCATTGCTCCATTTCGGCTTCAGCGGACATATTGTTCATATCCCAAAGCATCGGAATACATTTTACATAAATCGTATTTCGGGTCTTTTTATAGCTCAGAATTTTAGCACGGTTGCGATAAGCATCGCCTACCTGAATAGGATTCCACGTCCAAGGGGACCAGCGAGGCGATTGTCCTTCCGATTTTCGATCTAACTTTTTGCCGGCATAATACGATTGCTGCACGTAGCGCCCTTCGTCAGCAATATTGATAATATTTCGGTTTGAGCCTGATTTCGAAATATAACAAATAGCGCCACCTCTTGTTAAATCCATTTTTACATGGAGTTTGTTATTTTTTATTCCCAATTCATTTTGAGAAAACACAGAAAAGAATGGTAAAAATAGCAGTAAATGTAATGTGGATTTTCTCATTTATAAAACTGTATATCAATACAATATGATTTATGGGTAACAAAACCCCGACTGCAAGATTGCTAAAGTCGGGGTTAATTATTGATCTATTTGAGTGAGTTTTCTTATTTCACTAAGTTGGTTGCAAATCTTGCTCCCGATACAAATTTAACTTCAACCAAATAGGCTCCTTTGCTAAGATCCGAAACATTTATATTCAATTTATCGCCCGAAACATTAAATTCTTTCACAAGGCTACCGGTTGTACTATAAATCTTCACATTATTTATAACGTTAGCAGCCTCAATGCGTAAATAATCAGTTACAGGATTTGGGAACATACGAATTAAAGTTTCCAATTTATTCGGTTTTAATCCCGTTAAATTAAGTTTATCAGTGCTCAATGATTTTATGTGATTCGCAATTGCAGCTTTGTTAGCTTGCCAAATTGCCTTTTTCTCAGGAAATGCATTTAAGTCGCCTAATGGTAATCCAGCATTCGATGCTGTCAGGAGTGTAGGATTGGTATATTTTCCATTCCAACGTGGCCAAACAGTAGGATAATAAGCCGCAGTAGTGCCTGCCCAACCATCGACATCCCAAAATGCACTTGCTTGAGTGGCAGGATTAGTTCCTGATAAAAATTTATTCGTACGATACCAGAATAAACCTGAAGAAGCTACATCTTTCGTAAAGGCATTGATACGTGTGTCTACAAAGCCCGGATCTACATCATAAATCGTATTCGCTTCCCTGAATTTTGGGAAATCAGCACTTTTATACATTTTGGCTTCTCTGCTGGCGTTCAAAATTGCCTGACCTCTTACTGACCAATCTGTTACATAATAATGGGGTACATCTTCATTCCATACCATAGGATATTGGAATAACTGAGCAGCCGGTGAAGGATCGGCTGCGGCTATCCCTAATATGCTATCGTTGTGTGCTTTGGATGAAAATATTAGATTCCGATTATAAAAATTTGTACGGGTACTTGGAAGTGTTTCGTTTTGTCCGTTTACATAAAGTGTATCCGACTTGGCCATGGAAGTTAAACTACCTGTCTTGGCATTGTCAGGATCGTATTGCGCCCAAGCAGGAATCTGTGGAAAAGTAAATGCATCATAAAAAAGATTGTTTGCTGTATACATTTCCGGATTTATATAACTGTTATTAAGCTGTACAGCATGGAATACTACAGTATTATGATTGAACCATGTAAACTTCGATAAAAGCGTTGCATCGGTACCTCCATCGCTCAAAATAGTGTGATTGGTAGAAACCATGCTATTGTTCTCAACATATACCGTGTCAGCCGACGCCGTAACAAAAAGGTGACCGCCACCGGGACTATATTTATCACCCTGACGAAGCAGTAAATTATTCGTGATAAAAATACTCGAACCATAAGCTGGTGCAGTATTAGCAACTAAAAAACTTTTAACGCCACAAGGGTCTGCCACACAACCATCCATTTCAAAACGCACTTTTGCAGTAACATTGAAAGTTGTATTTCCAATTAGTCCATTTAAAGTTTGATTTACAAAAAAAATGTTTTTGAATTTCACATTATTTTTAATCGTAAACATAGAACCAAATGGTTTGTTAGTTGCATCGAGGCCAGTTCCTATTATGGGCATAAAATCACCGGGGTTTTTAGGTTTTGCACCTACAATCTGATACCAATCAGTTGGATTAGTAGTTGAAAGCAAAAGATTTTTAGTCAGTGTGTAAAAGCCATTTACCTCGAGCAGGTAAACTTTGTTTGGTCCGTTATCAGCAATAGCCTTTTCTAAAGATCCGTTATTGATATAATCAGGAGCTACCCTAATGGTATCTTGCGCACTTGCACTTCCCCATACTAAAAAAAGAGCAAAAAGTAAAAATAGTTTTTTCATAAAAATTAAATTTGTAAGTAAATAATTGAAAATTAAAAATAAAACTATAGCGTAAATCGTAATCCCAAATCGGCAGTCCAGCCGTATCGTTCAATGGATGTTGGTCTGCTATCGCCTCTTAACCTCTTAACTTCTGCCGCATCGCCTATATTGGCCATATTGAGTAAAATTTCCATACCCTTTATAGGCAACTTATAATTTGCCTGCAAGTCCCAACGTTGAAATGAGTTTTTAAAGCCATCCAATTCCAGTATCAGCCCTTTCGTTTGAAAAATATCTCCAAAATACTGATACGAAAGATACGTACTGAACTTTTTGTAGGTAAAACCTAACGAGCCATTGAAAAGATGCGAAGGTTGATTGGTCATAGGTCCTTGTACTAATTTATCGTATTTTATTTTTTCGTAGATAGGTCTCCCTCTTACGGATCCAATCAAACTATCGCGGGTAGCAGCATATACATAAGTTGTTGTATTATTTATATACGAATAGTTCAAATTAAGAATAAAATAGTTGAATGGCTTGGGCAGATACCAAAAATTGGTTTGCCATTCCACTTCAATCCCTTTGGCAATACCATCGTAAGGATTGTTCAATGTTTGAGTAACATCCACCCGCTGGTCCGGTTGAAAGCTGCCTAATGTGGTGGTTTTATCTGTCGACATTTTGGTCCAGTTAGTTACAGCTATTTTATCTTTTACCTTTTTATAAAAGAGATTCACCGAGAAAAGTCCAATTTTTTTGTTGTGTACAGCCAATCCAAAGTCTATACTTGTCCAATGTTCAGGCTTCAAATCGGGATTACCTGAAGTATATGTTAAATTAATTTTATCCTCATATATCGAAGGGGCTATTTGAGCTACCGAAGGTCTTTTTAAGGTTTCGGTATACGAAAACAAACCCTGCAACCAACTAAGTGGTTTATATTTCAACTGAACCATGGGTAATAAAAACGCATCGTCGTGTGTACCCTTTACCGGCTCGCCGGTAAAGCTCAAATTGGAAACGATTTCGTTTCGTATGTTCCAGTCATTCATATCATAATTCGTTTTTTCATACCTCACACCCGGTACGAAATTCAGCGTTTTACCAATATTAATGTTTGCCATTAAATAACCAGCATAATGATTCAAATTGTAACTTGTTGTACCCTGAGCATTTTCAGTAAAATTCACTTGTTGTAAATGCGTTATCTGACCAAAATAAGGTTGCCAAAAATCCTGACCTTTGCCAAACGCATAATTAGTTAAGTTATCCCACCAATCCAACAATTGATTGAGTTTACCCATATTGGGATACCAACCAAAATTATAGCCCTGATTCAAAAAATTGCTGTTATAATTATTTTTGTCCAAAAGATAAGAACCCAATACCCAACCGTTAGCATCATAATCGTCGGCAGTTAATGGACTGGCACTATTCCAAGAAGTACCATCTTCATTGGGTATTACTTGAGTACCTAAAAGTATTTTGGGAAATGATGCCGAAGTTTTTGTTACCGAATAAGATGCTTCATCATAATTCTCATTTTTATACCTTCCACCCCATTTAAGACTTCCCGAAATTAAACTACCAAAATTAAACGGCAATTCCATATTTATCCGCACATCAGTTTTCAAATTGTTAGAAGAAGTCTTGGTTGCAGTCATACCTGGTTCATTTTGTGGAGCGTTAGCTAACTTATAACGATTCAATGTTTCGGTATTATTATCCATAAGCGCTAAGCCTACATAATCCTGATGTGATATGGTTTGTAATTGATCTACATTTATAGTTTGCGCATAAGCCATTAAATCGTAGATATTAATACTTCGTGATTGATTCACAGCATTCGCATAACCTAATGAAGCGGAATAATCGAACTTGATTTTACCCAATAAATGTTTTGCTGTAAGGATAGAAGAGTAGTTATAACTAGTATTTTTTGTGTTATCAATTATTCGATAGAAAGCATTTGCCGAACCACCATTAAAAACATGATCTACATTCAATGGTCCTCCTGGTGATTGCGTAAAAATATTGGACCACTCGATCGTAGCTTTCGGCGAAAAACGATAATCTGTGGTTAAAATTGCCGAATTCCGTTTTACGATTCTATCTACACTGCGCAATGTGACTGAACCGGTTTGTAGCTGTATTGCTTGTCCATCTACAACAGACTGACTTCCTGCATTGATACCAGCAGTAAGTTGTTCTGTACTTCGGTCGGTAGCTTCGGTCGACAAATTCAGACTTACACCAAATTTTTTATCAAATAAACGCCAGTTGGAACTGATATTGAATTTGTAATTCTTTAATGTTTTATTCAGGTCATTGTACCCAACCTGTGTCAATATATTGGTTGAATTTCGGTCGGGGGCTACTCCTAATTTCAAATTTACAGTTCCTGCCGGAGCACTTGCATCCATATCGGCACTCACCGATTTAAAAACCTCCACACCCTGAAGCGCATATTGCGAAATTGAAGTCAGGTTTACCGGCACATCTACTCCATTAATTGTAACATTATTATATCCTTGCATACCACGCACTACAACACCATTCGCTTCGCCACCCGAACGGGTAACAGTAACCCCCGGAAGTCGCCCGATAGCTTCGGCAGCATTTGCATCGGGAATTTGTCGTATTCTGTCAGCCGAAACCACATTTTTAATAGTGTAGGAATTGAGCTGTTGATTGATAGCTGCCCGTTGTCCAAGCGCTTGTGCTGTAACAAA
>CAMDNO010000192.1 GCA_945902955.1 Porphyromonas cangingivalis | reverse complement strand
CATGATTTACCATATCAGGATTATATGTGACCAGTAAAACATTCCAACGTTTACCCGATTTGAGCATATCCCAGTTTCTTGCATTTGATAAATTGTAAATGCAAGATAACAATATCAACAATATAAGATATTTTTTCATAATCAATTTTGTTTATTTTGTTAATATCATTCTTTTGGTATCAATCACTTTACCGTCAGCAATAAGTGCATAAAGATACATACCAGCCGCGAGTTCACCACCTTGAATAATCACTGTCCCTTTGCCTTTTTGTCCTATGGGTAGTGAGCGGAGCTGTGTTCCATTCATATCATAGATATAGAGGCTAGCAGAAGCAACAGTGGGTGGTTGTTTAATTCCGTAATTTTGTGGCATAAAAATCTATAGAAATTGAATGTAAAAAGCAGAGACTTCATTTTAGCAGAGCGTAGTCAAGAGACTACGCCCTGCTAAAAATAAAAACTTACCTATAAATCGTTAAATTTAGTACATCAATGATTTACAACCTCATAGGTGCTTCCTCCGACACATTCAAATCCAGCATCAAATGTTACTGTTTGCCCATCAAAAATTACATTTGCGCCATTGTTTATAAGCACATCCCCTGCAGGTGTAGTATTTGTAACATGATTACCGACAAAAATATTTTTACCTCCGATATATTTGTTAGAGCTTATTGTCTGATTCTGAATATAAACATCATTCTCATAATCAATCACACAGCCATAAATAATAGAGCCATTACCTGTTTTACCAATAGAACTTACACAGTTCGATGAAGGGAAAATGGCTGGATTAGCACCCAATATAGCTCCTTGTTCTAGCAAAATGAAACTTTGTAAATCTTGTAGATTAATATTTGCACCACTTTCTATGCACAGGTAACCACCAGATTTTACTATAATTTTCGTACTACCAATTAAATTTAGGGTAGCACCTGCCTTAACCACAAGAG
The DNA here is from genome assembly GCA_945902955.1 of Porphyromonas cangingivalis. Lineage (GTDB taxonomy): Bacteria > Bacteroidota > Bacteroidia > Bacteroidales > Paludibacteraceae > Paludibacter. The sequence continues at coordinate 7,159 of CAMDNO010000192.1, read as the reverse complement.
TAGAGCCATTCAGAACTTCAATAACTGAAAGGTTTTGAAGATTGGTAACTGCACCTGAAGATAAAATTAAAGAACTTTTCTCTTTCAAAATTATCTTTGAACTTTCTCTCATATTTAGAGTTGAGTTTGCCTCACAAGTGAATAAGGTTGGTTTTGCAAAGAATCCTGAGACAGGATCTCTATCTATTTGATTTACTGTCTTATTTTGTTCAAGTGTCAATAATTTACCTTGCAATAAATTTAATTGCTCTTTTAAAACAATATCTCCTGTCCAATTTACATCTTGTTTTACATCATAATCATCCCAACGAATTTTTACAGTATAAGCTTTCATTCCTGTATTCGAAGGTTCAGGGTCAATCATTTTTATACTTAAGCCAGTAAGATAAAGTTTTCGAGTATTCCTATTTGTTGACATTACGCTCATTACTCCTGAATTCCTCGTGGAATAACATGTTGTAGTATTAATTGAGCTTGGATTGGAACTAATATCTATTACTTTGCCTGATTCTGAAGGGATAAATGCAGAAAAATTACCATCACCCAACCAAGGAAAATTGTCATAATAAGATATGCCATCTTTCGTTTTGGAACCCATAAATGAATGCATGCTTGAATATGCTAATGTGGAATAGTTATAGTTAGGAGCCCATACCTCTGTCTCGGGGTTAACACCATTAAATGCATTTGATGTTGCATATTCAAAACGAGGTCTTCCAGAACCTCCAGACCATCCTAAACAATCTTCATACTTCCCTAAGAAGTTTACATTGTAATTCCCTTCTGCTGAAATAATACGTAAATTGTCTTTTTCTGTTTTATTCCCTGTTGGATATACATCGTCATATATAATACTTTCTATAACATCTTTGCCTACTTGGTAATAACTATATATTCCCGCCTTGTCTACATCTCTACAAGTATTCGGAGTACTGTATTGAAAACTATCAAACTTTCCATTTTTCCCGCACTGATGATTTTCAAGCCAAATAAATTGATTAGATGCATTTTCACTATCTTTATAAGGGAGTTTTATTCTTATTGCATCCCCATAAGTCACAAAATCACGTAAGGTAAATGTTTTCTCACCTGTAAATGTTGTAATATCCGAGTTTTCGTTATTCGATGCTATAGGATAAGCATTATTAGAACTTCCAGTCCAACCTAATCGCCACCGTTCGTATCCATTGCAAGTTGATAGTCCACCGTTAAATAATCCATAACCCCACTGAGATCCAATGAAAGTATTGTAAAATGAATCATTGGCGGTAGTTCCACCTGATGTGTGAAAATCATTACCACCGAGGTAAAAATGAGCTATTTCGTGGGTAAGGATGCTTTTTTTATGAACCGCCAAACTTCCACCACCCACACATTGATAGTTGCCATTATTAAAGCCATATGGAATTGAATCGACAAGCAAATTTATAGTAGGTCGTACACCTCCTAATCCTTGACCGTTATTAACACTTCCATAATTGTGTTTAAGAATTACATTCCCATATGCATCTTTATATTCTTTAATAAAGGTGTTTCTTGTAAAGAAAAAAACTAAATCAATTTTTGTATCAGGGGCTGCAAGTGTATTTTTTATAAATGCTGTTTTATCATATTCAGTGGCATTATTGTGTCCATATACTGTGTTTAATCCTCCACGTTCATTTATAAAAGATATAACTTTATTCATTAATGTTTGATATGTAAAACCATTTAAATAGTTGGTTGGAGTGATGAAGGATTGATTAATATTTACCACCATAATATCACCTAGCATTAGTAGCTGATTGAATGAAGATTCTGCATAAAGACGAGTAACTGACCCTGTATAATCGTAATTAGGCTTCATCTCTAAATCAAACATTGTTTGAAAATAGTTTGGTGGATACATATTTATACTGTTGTTTGTGTCTGGTGCCCATCCCGATGTATCTTGAGTTGTATATTTAATTATTGTATCATTAGGTGTCTGATCATATATTATATTTACAAAAATTCCTAATGCCCTGTATGTACCTCGGGGTGTACACATATATCCATCGGAACTTTTAATAATACTACCTGTATTTACCTGAAATAAATCTATTGAATTGCTGTTTTGACTATTAATTTGAGCAGTATCATTTTCAAAAAAGTATGTTTCAAAATTTAACTGTGCCTGAATACTTGTAAGTGTCAGCATGTAAAATAATATTTGAATTATTTTTTTCATTTTTTATTCGATTATTAATTTAATACTTTGATTTGTCTTACTCGATTGGTTTTCTATTTTCAGTATATATAATCCTCTTCTTATATTTTTTTTAGGAATTAGTGTTCTATTTTCATTATTACCTTGAGTAAATAGAATTTTGCCAGCTAAATCATATATAGTAAAAAACCTTTTGTTCTGGTTCTCAAAGAGTATTTGAACTGAATTTGAGTTGTTGAGAATTTTAAAAACTTCTGATGGAATATTTTTAACTTTATCCGTAATATCATTAAAAAAACATGATTTTGATTGAAATCTTTCACCAGCAGAATTATTTCGATAAAAGATGTTGTCGTTTTTAAAACATTGAAGACAAAAAACACTTTTATTTACATAGAGACCTCCGTACACATATAATATCCCTAAATTTGGTCCTATCCCTTCTATAAATGTAAGCTTATTGTTGAAATACCAATTGATACTATTTAGTTGTACGTGCTTTAATCCGTTTTCAAAATATACAGAATCTACAATTAAATATTCAGTTTGATTACTAAAATTATAAAAATATAAATCTTTAGGCAGATAAAATTTATCTCCAATATTTAAATTTAAATCAGCTATCAAATACTCTTGCATTTTTTCCTGATCGTATATGTACAATTTAGAATAATCATCACTTTCTCTTAAATAATAATGTGTATTATCTTCTAACGTACCTGGATTATATTTTTCCCAGAAGATATCTTCATTTATATTTATGGGTGTCCCCATTGTACTATAATGGCTCAATGACCTATAATTTAAACTATTTATGCTAACAGTTTTGTTTGTCATCCATTCATCAGTCAGTTCCCAATCGGCTAAACCAATTATACTCCATCGAGCCGTGTCATTGCCTAATACCGATTTATATGTTTGCCCATAGATATTAATAGCACAAATCACAAGTAATAAAATTAAGATTTTTATTTTCATAATTGGTGTATTTAGTTAGTTAATATCATTCTTTTCGTATCAATCACTTTTCCATCTGCAATTAAAGCATATAAATACATACCTGCATTAAATTCAGATCCTTGTATGGTTACAGTTCCTTTTCCTCTTTCGGGAACAGAAATACTTTTTAGTTGACCGCCATTCATGTCGTACACGTAAATACTAGCAGCGGTAATAGAATTTGGCAAGTAAAATCCAATGGTGGTAGTGGCACTGAAAGGATTTGGAATGTTTTGATCTAATACCGGAAAAGAAAGCACATCAGTTTCTTGACTAGCGACTACTTTTTTAGGTGTTGAATTAACGCTGTTTTCAAGTTTTGATAATCGAGTTTCTAAATCAGTAATTTTGGTATTTTGGGTAGCAATTGTGATTTCTTGTTCGTTCAAAGCATTTACCAGCAAGGGAATCATACCAATATAATCAACACCCAGCATGCCTGCGCTATCTTTGTAAACTAAATCAGGAAATAACTTTTGAATATCCTGTGCCAAAAAACCGTAATAATTTCTGCCGTAACTATCTTTATTATTTTGAGGTTTAAATGTTGGTTTATCTTCAAAACCCTTATTGTTTAACGAACTATTTTCTGTTTTTACTACATTTTCGTTTACTCCTTTAAAATTATAACTTACACTTTTTAGAAGTTTAAGCTTATCTAAACTTTTATCGATATTCTTAATGTTTTCTTTTACTCTTTCATCAGATGTCAAAACAATAGCTCCATTAACCTTCATTTCATAATTAGTACCTACTGTTCCAATTTCTAATGCACAACTCGGATTATTATTGTATATTCCAACCCTGCCATTTGCTCTAACAGAAAAATAAGCTCCATCAACTGATTGTAATGTTAATAAACCTGGGTTATTTGGTTGTATTTGATTATTATAACCCCAAATCATGTCATACCCATTAGGAATAGATGGATTAGAATAAACAATATCCATACCATCGGAAACATTGCTTGGACTACTATAAATAGCAGTTTGATTATTACAATTTACACGACCATTTGTAAGCACTTTTAATTGTGCATTTACACAAACTGAAGTGAAAATTAAAAAAATAGCGAAAATGTTTTTTGTTGCTTTCATAATTTTTTATTTTTGCGAATACTTTGATTCAATGTTTATATCTCAAAGTATTCAGATTATTATTTTGTTTAACGCGCATGTTTGTTATTTTTTTTAGTTAATCAAATCTGCCCCTGATAACTATGTTACTTTGGGGCAGATTCTTCAGCCAAGGTTAAAGAGAGAATTAAACCGCCCTTATATCAACATGATAAACAGACGGTTTAATGATTTTTGTCGTATTACTCTATGGTAAACTCACCTATAAGGTTTGTTGTACCAAAGCTTATTGTGAGGGTATAATCCCCACTAGTCCATGTGCTGATATCGATAATCGCAGCGCTCTGCGAGTCGGTATCAATCACATCCTGATACACTACCTGATTAGAGGCATCGTACACCGTAATGGTGGCATCGCCTACTGCCTCTTCGAAATACACTGCCAACTCGGAGTTATCCTCGGTAGCGGTGACAGGATATGTAAGTGTTACACTATTAGTCCCAATTGGAGGCGTTGGATCATCATCCTTTCGAATAGTAATTTCACCAGCAAATAAATTTGAAACTGACAGAACTGAAAATGCAATAAATAAAGATTGCTTGATAAAATTTGAAATTTTCATACTCGCATAAATGCCTTACTTGTGCTTTATGAAATCTGCTTAAGGTTCGTTGATGTTCTAGAACCACTTCGGAAAATTAAACTCGTTGCATAAGCACTTTCGGATTTTAAACTTGTTTTTACTAAAAATTTCGATCGATCGTGGTGCAAAGTTAGGGATTAATAAAACCAAGCGCCAAATTTCCGCAAAAAAAGAGGTGTACAATTGGCATTTTATCCCAGCTGTTTATCAGCTATTTATAAAAATAAAGGTGGACAATTTGTTTAAGGGGTAAATTTTCAGAAAAAAGACCCCGTTTTGGGGCAAATCTCTACAATGCGTTTGGGGTAAAAAGCAAAACCTAACCTGTTCTGATTTTGATTCTGTTTTTGTGTATTTCTTTTCATATTTTGTTTCAGTTATTCTTCAGGTTGCATCATACAGAATGTTTTTTAATAGTAAATCTATATTTGCTACGGACTCAACACTGACTTTTTGTGCAAAGCGCTGTTTCATTTTTTTGTATGCTTCCGTATTGTAATCGAGTAGTTGCATGCTATCATCGTTGGGTATATCAAGCATATTCAAACATGCCCATTGTATTTCTTTTGTTTTTAATTTAGGATACCTCGTTTCCAATTTCGAATATAAATTGTTTAATGTATTATCCATTTCATTTCTAAAATGCTGTTTGTTTTTGAAATGAACCAATTCATCGTACAGCTGAAGAATCATTTCACGCCTTCCTTCAGGTGTATTTTGTTTTATTTTTTTTTTCAACTCATTTCGTTTCTCTTTTAATGACTGATGCAATGCCTCCATCGTTCGTTCAACAACATCCTGAACTGATTCCTTTTTTTGTGACAGATGTTTCTCCTCAATCGTTTTAATGGTCTGTAATCCTTTGCGGTGCTTGCGCACATATAGCATTATTGAGATTACAACAACCATAAATATAAATACCAACAAATAGCAAATCCAACTATGCGATTTCACAACTTCTTTTTGGGTATTGTGCATGGTTTCAATATAACTGCCTTTTGTTTGAGAATCGATTTGGCGGATAGAATCGTTACAGTCCTGATATTTCGACATGTATTTATTGATACTGTCAAGATTTTTCTTAACAGAAAAACTATTTGTCAGTATTCTATAACAATTCTTCTGTATCCTGATATCCGGTTGATATAAAAAAGCATTTTGAGAATAAAATATTGCAGAATCTACTTTATTAATATCAAAATATAAATCTGCAATCATTTGGAAACGAAAGGCTCTGTTATTTTTTACATAGGGATAATATAAAATTGATTTTAAATAATACATAGCAGAGTCATACTGCTTGCTATCGTAATAATTCAAACTAATCTCCTGCCAAAGAACAGCTTTTTCAATTGAATCAGTAATTTGATGACTATATTTTTTATATAAATTCAGTGCTTTATTATATTCTTTCTGTTCATGATATGTTCTTCCCACATAAATTATTGCATAAATTTCAGACTGTTTATCGTTTGATAATTTAAAACAATTTATTGATTGCCAGAACTTTGCTCTTGAAAGATCATATTCCCGCTGTATGTTGTAAATAACACCCAAATCGAAATTCAACTTACCCAGATGTGTATTATTATTTGAATTATTCAACACATCTAATGCTTTTAAATAATAGTTTACTGCTTTTTCATAGTGTTGTGCGTATTTGAGGCTTCTGCCTTTATATAGGTAACATGCGCCTAATCTTTCGTGGTCATTATGTTTATCTTCGAAATAACGTAAAGAATAATTCAGGAATGAATCCGGCTCCAATACAAGATATTTTTTATCACGTACTTGAACATACAACAACCCATACAACGCTTTTTCTTTATCCGTCAGGCTATTGTAGTTGAATTTCTGGAGAATAGTCATTGCCGAATCGGGAGCTGTTTCGATAAGCTGTTCGGCTTGCAACAAACGGTCGTTGGTGCGTGAGCAGGAGGTTGTTATGAGAATCACAGCAGAAAACAAAATGAATACAGGAATGAATCTCATCTTTTGAGTTCTATTTACATGGGAACTAATACGACCCCGCAAATATAAATAAAAAAAGCGAAATCTCCGCTCCCCGAAGCGTAACATCTCGCACTGCAGGGCGAGCAGGGCGAAAGATGGCACTCTGTGAAAAATAAAAGCCCTGCAAATATCTTTTGCAAGGCTTTTATTATGAATACTTTTTTAGAACTAATCTACATAGATTGCTGCGAGCGTACAGTTGCAAATAGCAAACTAATGAGTTGATCAACCGTTTTTTC
>CAMDNO010000191.1 GCA_945902955.1 Porphyromonas cangingivalis | reverse complement strand
AATTTATAAAAATAATATCTTATTCCTTTTTTGTGGATAGGAAAAAATTAATTCTGAATGAGAAACTTTTTTGATATTAAAGACCGCGTAGTCGTCATTACTGGAGGCACAGGCGTTTTGGGTAGTTGCATGGTGGAATATCTTGCCGAGCAGGGTGCAAAAGTAGTTGTGTTGGCACGAAATAAAGAAACCGGCGACAAATTGGTAAACGACATTTTGGCAAAAGGACAAGAAGCATTGTTTTTGCAATCTGACGTGAACGACAAAGCCATATTGGAACAAAACTGTGCGGATGTTCTGGCAAAATATGGTCGTGTGGATGTGTTGATAAATGGTGCAGGCGGAAATATGCCCGGTGCTACTATTGGTCCCGACAAAACGATTTTCGACTTAGATGTGGACGCTTTTAAAAAAGTAGTCGATTTGAATCTTTTTGGTACCGTGATTCCAACTATGGTTTTTGCCAAAGTTATGACTGAACAAAAACAGGGAAATATTATCAATATTTCGTCTGAATCAGCTCTACGACCTTTGACTCGTGTGGTAGGATATGGAGCCGCAAAAGCCGCAGTAACAAATTTTACAAAATATTTAGCCATTGAATTGGCTACTAAATATGGCGAAGGATTACGCGTAAATGCTTTAGCGCCAGGATTTTTTATATCGGAGCAAAATCGTGCTTTGTTAACAAATGTCGATGGTTCGTTAACAGCTCGTGGCAATACAATTATATCGCATACACCCTTTGGTCGTTTTGGCGATGCAGAGGAATTGTTAGGAACTCTACATTGGCTTGCCAGCGATGCATCGAAATTTGTTACCGGCACCATGATAGTAGTGGATGGCGGATTTGATGCATTTTGTATTTAAAAAACAACCCCTAACCCTTTAAGGGGAAATTTATTACTGCCGAATGGTATATTTTTTCTCAATTCAGGGGTTAGGCGTAACAATAAATAAATTAATACTAACATCTCTTATTCCCCTTTAGGGGTAAGGGGTTAAATTAAGATTATGTATTTATGTAAACAATCGTGGAGATGGTACGGTCCGAATGACCCTGTATCATTGTGGGACATTCGTCAGGCTGGTGCAACTGATATAGTAACAGCTTTACATCAAATTCCCAATGGAGAAGTTTGGCCAATAGAAGCCATTAAGTATCGTAAAAAAATTATAGCCGAAGTTGGCTTGATATGGTCGGTAGTGGAAAGCGTTCCTGTACACGAAGATATTAAAAAGCGCACTGGAAACTACAAGCAGTACATTGATAATTACAAACAGACAATCAGAAATTTGGCCGAGTGTGACATTCGTATTGTAACGTACAATTTTATGCCAATTTTGGATTGGACTCGTACTGATTTAGCTTATACGATGCCCGACCGTTCAAAAGCATTGCGGTTTGAAATGGCAGCTTTTGTGGCTTTTGATTTGTATTTGCTAAAAAGGCCTAATGCGGAAAATGATTATACCGTAGAGCAAATTTCGAATGCTAAAGCGCGCTTTGATGCTATGAGCGAAGAGGAAAAAGAAACGCTTGTTCGCAATATGATAGCTGGATTGCCTGGCGCTGAAGAAAGTTTTACAATTGAACAATTTCAAAAGGCATTGGATACCTATAAAGGTATCAGCGAGAACGAATTACGGAATAATTTGTTTTATTTTATTAACGAAATTACAAGCGTTGCCGATGAAGTTGGAGTGCAAATGGCAATTCATCCCGACGATCCTCCGCGCTCAATTTTGGGTTTGCCGCGCATATTGAGTACTGCCGAAGATGTTCGAAAACTGTTTGCAGCTGTACCAAGTGCCGCAAATGGAATTTGCCTTTGTACAGGGTCGTTTGGAGTTTCGTCTATCAACGATTTGACTTCTATGTTGCGCGAATTTGGCGAACGTTTATATTATGTCCATTTTAGAAGTACGAGACGAAACGACGACGGCGATTTTTACGAAGACAATCATTTGGAAGGCGATGTTGACATGTACGAAGCCATGAAAGCGTTGTTGGTTGTAATGTATACTTACAAACGACGCATACCAATGCGACCAGATCATGGACATCAGATGCTCGATGATTTACACAAAAAAACAAATCCCGGCTACTCCGGAATTGGCATGCTTCGAGGCATGGCTGAGTTGAGGGGGTTAGAAATGGGAATATCACGAACTTTATTTTAAATATAATATTATGATTGAATTGAAAAAAAACACAAAATACGCACTGATGGTTGCTACCAGCATGGGTGTACGTATTACGCCGGCTAATGGACAACCTGTACAGAGTAGCAAACTTTTCCAAATGGAAGTTTCGAGTGCCGAAACAAATGTAGCAAGTATCTCTTCGTATCTTGGTTTGCCTGTAAAAGTACTGACTACTTTTGTGAAAGATAGTCCCATTGCGCAATTGATTAAAAGCGATTTACGCAGTCGGCACATGGATTACGAAGGTGTTGAAGTGGCACAAGGTAATCCTTGGGGATATCGCCATCAGTTTAATATTGCCGATAGCGGATTTGGTGCCCGTGGTCCACGTGTGCTCAACGACCGTGCCGGTGAAGTGGGTCGAACCTTGAATGTAAAAGATTTTGACCTCGAAAAACTTTTTGTAAAAGAAGGCGTTCAAATACTACATCTTTCAGGTTTAATTGGAGCACTTTCGCCCGAAACAAGCGAATTTTGCTTAGAGTTAGCACGTTATGCCAAAAAAACAGGAACACGTATTTCGTTCGATTTGAATTATCGTGCTTCGTTTTGGAAAGGACGCGACGAAGAATTGCGTGCTATTTTTACCGAAATTGCTTCAGTTTCGGATATTTTAATTGGTAACGAAGAAGATTTTCAACTTTGCTTGGGCATCGAAGGTCCCGAAGCGGGTGGTAAAGGTATTGAGGCAGAAATTGATGGCTTCAAAGGTATGATTGGTCGTGTAAAAGCGGCCTTCCCTAATGCCTCGGTTTATGCTACCACACTGCGTCAGGTTATTAGCACCAACGAACATTTGTGGGGTGCAATAATGTTGGACGGCGAAGATTGGACAGTAATTCAGCCACGCAAAATCAACGTGCTTGACCGAATTGGTGGTGGCGACGGTTTTGTTGGTGGAATGCTCTATGCTATTCTCAAAGGCTGGCCTTCGGAACAATGGGCGCAATTTGGTTGGGCTTCGGGTGCATTAGCAACTACTTTCCTCACCGATTACGCACAACCTGCCGACGAAGAGCAAATTTGGAGCATCTGGGGTGGAAATGCGCGCGTGAAACGATGAAATTATTTACAATTTATTTATTTACAATTTACGATTTAAGACCTATTTATGACAAGCGATGAACTAAAAAAACGTTTGAAAATTTTCGCATTGCGAATTATTAAATTGTCTGATAGTTTACCAAATAATATCACTGGTAAAACTCTTGGGAATCAAATTATTCGGTCGGGAACTTCACCAGGTGCAAATTATCGTTCAGCTTGTCTTGGTAAGTCTGATAAAGACTTTCTGAATAAATTAAAAATGGTTGAAGAGGAATTAGATGAAACACTATACTGGCTCGAACTAATTGTTGAATCAGGCTTAATAAAACAAGAACTTTTAGAGGATTTAATAAAAGAAAACAATGAACTTTTTAGAATAATTGTTAGCTCAATAACAACAATGAAAAAAAAGATGAATCCCAAATCGTAAACGTAATTTAGATAATTGTAGTATCAAATTGTAAATTGTAAATAATTAAATTGTAAATAAATATTATGATTTTCTACGAAAATGGTTCCATAGATATTGAATTGACTTCCGAAGATTTAAAAAAAGGTCTTTTCGAAGCATTGGAAAAAATGGGAAAGCGATACAAAGTGTTAGCTATTCCGCCCGATTATACGCGCTTGCCGAGTAGGGCAGGAGAGTTGACCGAATATGCTTGGCAGTTTTATGGCGACGCTTTAACCGATGTACTTCCTGCTTTGGGAACGCATTCGCCCATGACGGCGCACCAAATTGACCACATGTTTGGCTCTATGCCTGCCTCGCTTATTCGCGAACACGATTGGCGCAACGATGTGGTTACCATTGGTTATGTGCCAGCTGAGTTTGTGAAAGAAGTTTCGGGTGGTGCTGTCGATTTTCCTTGGCCAGCGCAAGTAAATAAATTATTGTTGGAAGGAAATTTTGATTTAATTCTTTCCATAGGTCAGGTGGTGCCTCACGAAGTTGTGGGAATGGCCAATTACAACAAAAATATCTTTGTAGGAACAGGTGGAGTTGAAGGTATCAATAAAAGTCATTTTGTGGGTGCTGCTTATGGCATGGAACGTATGATGGGGCATGCTGATACGCCAGTGCGAAGAATTTTTAATTATGCTTCGGATCATTTTACTCAAAATTTACCCATTGTGTATGTACAAACAGTGGTAGGATTGGATAAATCGGATGGTAAAATTAAATGCCGCGGTATGTTTATTGGCGACGATTACGAAGTGTTTGATAAAGCGGCAAAATTGGCTTTGAAAGTGAACTTTGATTTAATGGACAAGCCGCTAAAAAAAATTGTAGTTTATCTCGATCCAACAGAATTTAAAAGTACTTGGTTGGGTAATAAATCGGTGTATCGTACGCGTATGGCCATTGAAAATGGTGGCGAATTAATTGTACTTGCTCCAGCGCTCAAAGAGTTTGGCGAGGACAGAGAAATTGACCGTTTGATTCGTAAATATGGCTATTTCGGAACACCGCAAACACTAAAAGCGTGCGACGACAACGAGGAGTTGCGAAATAATCTGAGTGCGGCTGCCCATCTTATTCATGGCTCGTCCGAAGGGCGATTTAGCATTACTTATTGTCCCGGCAAAGGTGCTGAAAACTTAACGCAAACTGAAATTGAAAGTGTAGGTTTCAACTACGCTGATATCGACGAAGTAACAGCAAAATATAATCCGGAAAAATTGAAAGATGGTTTCAATATTATGCCCGATGGCGAAGAAATATTTTATATTTCGAATCCGGCATTGGGGTTGTGGGCGTTTAAAGAAAGATTTAACTATTGATACGACCCCTAACCCCTAAAGGGGAATTATGCAAGTTCGTAATCGTAAATTTATATGTTTTTTAATATTAATACTAATATTTTTTATTCCCCTTTAGGGGTTAGGGGTTTATTTTATGAAAATTATTATCGACGATAAAATTCCGTATATTCACGGTGCATTTGAAGATGTAGCCGAAGTGATTTATTTGCCTGGCTCGAAAACCACGCCTGAAATAGCGAAAGATGCCGATGTCATTGTAACCCGTACACGCACTATTTGCAACAAAAAATTGCTTGCTGGTTCGTCGGTGAAGTTTATTGCAACAGCTACCATTGGTTTCGATCATATTGATACGGATTATTGCGAAGCAAATGGTATTGAGTGGACAAATGCGCCTGGCTGTAATTCAAAATCGGTGGAGCAATACATTGCTTCTACTATTATGGTATTGGCTGAAAAGAACAATTGGAATTTGACCGAAAAAACAATCGGTATAGTGGGAGTGGGCAATGTAGGCAGCAAAGTGGCTCATATTTGCAAAACATTTGGTATGAAAGTGCTGCTCAATGACCCACCTCGACAACGTGCCGAAGGTTCCGACGAATTTGTTTCGTTACAGAAAATTATGAACGAAGCAGACATTATTACATTGCATGTGCCGCTCAATATGAAAGGCGATGATGCTACTTTTCATTTGGCAAACACCGATTTTTTATCTTTATTAAAACAAAATCCGGTTTTAATAAATTCATGTCGTGGCGAAGTGGTAGAGACCGAAGCTGTGAAATCGGCTTTAAAATCGAATAAAATTGCAGCTTTCGTTTGCGATTGTTGGGAAAACGAGCCTAATATCGACTTGGAATTATTATCTTTGACCGCAATTGCAACGCCTCATATAGCAGGCTATTCGAAAGATGGAAAAGCTACTGGTACGCTGATGAGTGTGCAAGCAATCAGCCATTTTTTCGATTTGGGATTGGAAAATTGGAGGCCTTCAGGCGTTGAGTCACCTCAGCAACCAATTATTGAAATAGATGAAGCTGATTTATCACAACAGGAAATACTCTCGAAAGCGATTTTGCATACTTACGATATTCGGAATGATGATAAAGCTTTTAGAGCAAATACCGAATTATTCGAACAATTGCGAGGCGATTATCCTACACGCAGAGAATTTCCGGCATTTACGGTAAATGCAAAAAATGTGGAGAAGAAGATTGTTGAAAAACTAAAACAATTGGGGTTTAATATTTAAACCACATAGACACATAGTAAATATAAATGAAAATTCAAATTTGATACATGAAAGTTTTTAACCTAATATGTTCTATGTGCCTATGTGGTTCATTATAAATGAAATAAAAAATAAATTATAAATAAAACATAGTACTATCAGAACCTGTTGTGTTCTATGTTCCTATGTGGTTCAAAAAAAGAATTATGAAACAAAAAGCAGACATTGGATTAATCGGATTGGCCGTAATGGGCGAAAATCTGGTATTGAACATGGAAAGCAAAGGCTTTACCGTGGGTGTTTTCAACCGTTCGGTCGAAAAAGTAGATAAATTTATGGCTGGCCGTGGTGCCGGTAAAAACTTTATTGGTGCGCATTCTATTGCCGAATTGTGCGATTCGTTGGCAAAACCACGCAAAGTGATGATGCTCGTAAAAGCAGGTCAGGCTGTGGATGATTTTATCGAATTGCTTATTCCACATTTGGAAGAAGGTGATATTATTATTGATGGTGGAAATACACATTTCCCTGATACAATTCGTCGTGCAAAATACGTCGAAAGTAAAGGTTTGCTTTACATTGGTACAGGTGTTTCGGGAGGTGAAGAAGGCGCTTTGTTAGGTCCATCGATGATGCCGGGCGGTTCACCAGCTGCATGGCCGGCAGTAAAAGAGATTTTTCAAGCAGTAGCTGCTAAAGTAGATGATGGAACACCTTGTTGCGATTGGGTTGGCGAAGGCGGTGCCGGACATTTTGTGAAAATGGTGCACAATGGTATCGAATATGGTGATATGCAAATCATTAACGAAGCGTACCAGGTAATGAAAGATATGCTTGGTATGAGTGCCGACGAAATGCACGAAGTGTTTAAAGAATGGAATACAGGCGACTTGGATTCGTATTTAATCGAAATTACCCGCGATATTTTAGCTGTAAAAGACGAAGATGGTTCGCCGCTTGTTGAAAAAATTCTCGATACAGCTGGTCAAAAAGGAACTGGTAAATGGACAGGTGTTTCGGCACTCGATCTGGGTGTGCCATTAACGCTAATTGGCGAATCGGTATTTGCACGCTGCTTATCGGCACAAAAAGATATTCGAGTAAAAGCTTCAAAAGTAATTAGCGGACCTGCTGTAAATTTTACAGGCGACAAAAAGCAAATGATCGACGACCTCAAAGATGCTTTGTTTGGTGCTAAAATTATTTCGTACGCACAAGGTTACAATTTAATGATGGAAGCTGCTAAAGAAAATAATTGGACGCTCAATTTGGGTGGAATTGCTTTAATGTGGCGTGGTGGATGTATTATTCGTTCTACTTTTTTAGGAGATATTAAAAAGGCTTTTGATGTGAATCCCGAATTGGAAAACTTATTGTTAGATCCTCATTTCAAAGAAATTGTTGAAAAAGCCCAAGCTGGTTGGCGTCGTGTGTGTGCTGCAGCATTAACAAACGGAATTCCAGTACCAGCACTTACTTCGGCACTTTGCTATTTCGATGGTTTCCGTTGCGAGCGTTTACCCGCCAACTTATTGCAAGCACAGCGCGATTACTTTGGAGCGCATACCTACGAACGTATTGATAAACCTCGCGGAGAGTTTTTCCATACCAACTGGACTGGCCGTGGTGGCGATACTGCTTCTACAACCTACGTGGTTTAATTGTCTTATTATTAGAATAATTCCATACTTATTTTGGTAATAAATTTTATAAAAAAAAAAGAGGGATTCCATTTTGGAGTTCCTCTTTTTCCTGTTTTCCGCATTGGGACACCCTATAAAATTTTGACAATATTATAGAGGTCATTCTGCTCATCATCCATTTTCAAAAGGTTTGATTTTGTATGTTTAGATTGCGGTAGCATATATGTTATTTGGTACATATTATGAGTTA
>CAMDNO010000190.1 GCA_945902955.1 Porphyromonas cangingivalis | reverse complement strand
TTTTCATAATCAATTTTATTTATTTTGATAACTTTTACTTTTTATGACATTTAACATCAACCCATCCAACAATCTGAAACGTAACGTAATGCAATTCGTCCTGTTCAACAATTTGATAACCTGTACTCATAGCTCAAAAAATGAATAATTGAATTGCAAAAATAACTTATTATTTCAATATGCAAAGCGGGAGCTTTGCTTTTAGCCCGACGAAGCGAAAGACGCTTCGCCGAGCCTCTTAGTTTATATTAACCTACGCCGAGCGAAGAGCAAAAAGCGGAATAGTGGAAATAATGACCGAGGCCAGGGTTGATTCAACCATAGTAAGTCCATAAGTTTCGCCAATGTAGTACATAAAAGGTTCGAAAAAAGCCAACAGCAAAAACCATTTCACATCTTCGCGGCGCATAAGTTGAAATTTACCAGCCAATTTCGACACCAGAAATAGCAATACCGATGCAATAACTAATCGTAAAGTTACCAACGTTACAGGCTGAAACGAAAGGATAGCCTGCCGTGTCCAAATAAACGAAAACGACCAAAACAACATAGCCAAACTAATTGCACCGTACAACTTTACTTTCTGCATAAACCTTATTTTTTTCCTGTACAAAAATAAATATTTATATTGAATTTAAAGTGGAATGCAATTATACAGTATTATAATGGCCATCACCCCCAGAAATAAATCCTCAGCACAGCCATAAGCACCGCTAAGCTTCGGCTAAAACAAATCGTCTTTCTGCCTAATCTTTTCAAATGCGTTCTTACCGACAAATTATGCCTTTCTATGTGATTGGTACTGTGGACAAATGTATTATGAAGCTTTTTAGTTATCAGATAACGATAATTCTTTAGCTTATCCGTACAAATACTTTTTGCATTAGATAATTCCAAACTTCTGATAACTGATTTTAATGTTTTGTTGGTACGCCTGCCCACATTAAAACTCACCACCGCTTTCGTTTCACGATCCAACGCGTAAACTATCCAGCGCAACAAGCTCTTCTTCCCAATAAACGTTCGCATTTCATACACTTCATAGATTTTTCCTTTGGCAATGGGTGGTTGCTGAATTTTACCAGCTATTGAAATAATCCGTTTTAGTAAAGTAGTAACAGATATACGCAATACCCGTGCTGTACTGCGTATTCCCAATCCTTCCTTGGTGAATAGTATAATTTGCTGATTGGTATTAGGTTTACAGGCGTTGTATGAATAATTGGTTATGAATCGTTTGCTGCACACTTTGCAACAGTAGCGTTGCTTTCCATTAGTTGTTATTCCACTTTTTATCAAATTTTCCGATTTACATATAGGACACTGATGGCTAACGCCAAATCTGGAGCATGAAGGGCTACTTTCGTTCATAAAGAGTCATTTCTTTCAATTTTAAGACTATAAAAATAGAAAATGAAAGGTATAAACCCATCATTTTCTATCTCTTGATTGTAAATATACTTTGATTTACAATTGGTTACTTTGACAACACCAAATTTGACACATTACCCTATTCTTTACTATTGATAATCAGAATGATAATTGGCTATCGCCATATCTGATACATTACCTAAGTACATCCTCCTGTAACAATTGGACATTGATATTCTTTAGGTAACCATTTCTTGTAAACTTTAGTTTTACCTTTAATCTCTACTTTTAACCATTCTCCACTGATATCAAATACTCTAAAGTTTTCATTAATATTCTTATAGATTTTCACGCGTTTCTTACCTATCATAGTATATGATTCCCAATAACTATCTACAATAAATTTTTTTGATTTGTAATCAGCGTTATCATAAAGTTCAAAAATGTTTCTTTCTGTTCGAGTTCTTCCGTTAATAGCTGTGTCTGTGATTTTAATCCAACCCTCTATTTTCTTTTTGTTGATTGTATTCCAACCTATGATTTTAATCATACTGTCTTTTTTCTCAAGAGCATTAAAAGCATATAGTTTTCCTGCTTTTTCATTATCAAATATTTTTGTTATAATTGAGTCTTTGTCTGGAGAATTATATATGGGAACAGGCTCTTTGTCTTTAAAAAGGAATAATATAACATTGTTTTTTGAAATATCTAAACAATAAATATCTAATATACTAAAGAAGCACATGATAATAAGAATTATTTTTTTTTTCATATAAGTTCAATTTTTGTGTAAATAAAGTTAAGTAAATTATATCTCTTTTAATATGAAGAATCCTAGAATAAAGAATAAGATGTCGGTTTTTTTAATTGATTAGCAGATGGAAGAGGATAAGTAGGGAATGGTCTTAGTGGAACTATAGCTGTTCGGTTTAGAACAAAATGAAAGCTTGAAACTCCATTTAATTGAGTATTAAACTCATTCCAACCATTTTCTCCTTGTCCAGAAGGAATGATTATGATACACCCTGTCGAGGTTCGACTTCCTAATCTCCCATTATCCCCCGCTCACCGTAGTGTAACACTTCGCACTGCACGCTGAGCGTATGGCTCTTGCCTACGCTCGGTTAAAATAAAAGCTCCCGCTTTTAATATTATATTCTAATATGCAAAGCGGGAGCTTTGCTTTTAGCCCGACGAAGTGAAAGACCCTTGGCCGAACAAAAGACCGCCGAAATATGCTACGTCGAACGATGATATTATTTTGGTAGCATTGCTATAAAACTGCTTGCAAGAACCAAATACGGAAACAAAATCACCCCTGCACTTATCCAAGCCCATTTCACTTTCCACTCGCGTGGCTGCTTTCCAAACTTTTTGAAGTATTTTATATACTTGTCGTAACGAAAAAGTAAGAAATAATTCAACAAGCAGGATAATAAACCAAAAATCACAATTGGATATACTTCAAATGCAGAATTGAATATTAAAACATAAAAATTATACAATCCAAAAAGAAACACCAAAGGCATTGCTATCATTATTCCAAAAGCAAAAAAACTACTTTGCCCAACTCGTTTATCTGTTAAGGCAAAAGTAAAATCCTTTAATGCCATTTCAGGAGTTCTCCCATTTTTTTCAAAAACCTTCTTAACTAAAGAAGAATTGAAATACCATATAGCAGGTTTTAAGGACAATATATATAATTTATTAAGAAATTTATAAGCAAAGAAGTGAATAGTATTCCAAAAATTTTCCATATTTTGCCCTCCCATTATTTTACAAAACCATCATAAATTGCTTTACCCGCTTCACTACCTCCCCTGCTCTCCGTAGTGTAACACTTCGCGGCGGACGCTGAGCGTATGTCTCCAGACTACGTTCGGCTAAAAGGAAAGCTCACCGCAATGCGGTATGTGCCACCTGCTTTCCATATTTAAATGCAAAAATAGCAAAAAAGTATTAACGTATTGTCCGCATGAGCGGTAATTGTTCAATTGGCATTAATAGTTGTGGAATATCCAATAAACATGGTAGACCTGCAAACGAACGAGCACTTGAATAAATATAGTCCTCGGGGCGTTCAACTATTCCTGCTCTAACAGGATTTTCATGAATATAATTTATTCGTTGATTAATAAACGAATTGCCATAAAGAATTACTGCGTGATTTTCGTGTGTCCAAATCTGATAGTTTTCGTTTCGTTTGTGTTTTGCAGCAGCAAATCGAAAAATATTCAACATCCATTCGCGACGACTCTCCGGTTCTTGTTTAATCGCTTCTAACATTTGCTTTGCCGTAAAACTTTTAAATTCACGTATCGTGTCGCTTAATTTTCCCGTAGAACTTCGTAAAACCGCATGAATATGATTTGACATTACAACAAATGCATAAATCTCAAGCCCTTTTTTCTCCTGACAAAATCGTAAACTCTCAATTACAATATCACGGTAAGCTTTTCGAGTAAAAACATCAACCCATCCAACAATCTGAAACGTAACGTAATGCAATTCGTCCTGTTCAACAATTTGATAACCTGTACTCATAGTTTGAAAAATGAATAATTGAATTGCAAAAATAACTTATTATTTCAATATGCAAAGCGGGAGCTTTGCTTTTAACCCGACATAGCGAAAGACGCTATGCCGAGCTATTTGCATTTTTTACAGACTACGCCGAGCAGGGTCGAACGAATAAGACATATTTTCTACTCCCGCTCACCGTAGTGTAACACCTTGCACTGCACGCTGAGCGTATGGCTCTTGCCTACGCTCGGTTAAAATAAAAGCTCCTGCTTTTAATATTATATTCTAATATGCAAAGCGGGAGCTTTGCTTTTAGCCCGACATAGCGAAAGACGCTATGCCGAGCCGTTTGCATATTTACAGTCTACGCCCAGCAGGGGCCCGACGAAGCGAAAGACGCTTCGCCGAGCTTTTTGCATTTTATTTCCTACGCCGAGCGAGGGGTTTATATTAACCTACGCCGAGCGGAGCATAACACCTTTCATCTTCTAACTCTTAATTGTTTATATGTTTTGATTTGCAATCACTTACAGTAGAACCACAAATTTAAAGCATTACTTTTTTTAATTTTTATTCCACCAAAATTTATAGTATTTATTCAAACTTGGCGGAGCAGAATTAAAACTTTTAATATATTCAACAAAATCAGCACTATCTTTGACTGGATATTCAGCAAGTAAAATACATTCCTTTGGATTTAAATAATTATAAACCACTACAAATTTATTTCCGATTTGATTTTTAGCATTTTTTGGAATTGTTCCCAAATTAGCAAATGTTTCAATTTTCGTTTTGCTATTCTTGTCTTCGAAAGCAATGCGTAAACTTGCACTACTACGCTTTATCCCTCTTCCCGAACAACTAATTATTGTCGCAATGGAATATTCTTTGTTCTCTGATATTGATTTAACTGTACTGTCTTTGTCATAAATTAAAAAAACAAATGCAACCAAAGCAATAGACATAGGTAGAAATATATGTAAAAACATCGTTTTTTTGTTTTCAATATTTGATTTTGGGTTCGTTTTCATTGCTATTTATTTCGTTTATATATTATTCTAATAGATCGTACTTTATAAGGCTTAAACAATTGATAATTGAACTGGGGATACGTATAGGTACTGCTTGTATATCTAAAATCAGGAGTTTCTAAGCTGAATTCACGATATACACCACTATTTCTATATTTATATGCCGAATTAATATCTTGATCTATTTTTTGAAGTTGCTTTTGAGTTGTAATTCTATCCTGTATTATTTGTGTTGAAGCATCCTGTAATGCTTCAAAACCAAAAGAAAAAAGTGTTGACGTAACTGCAGTTTCTAATGGATTTGAAAGTTCTTCATCTTCAGGCGCAACAAAGCCATTATATGCAGATTCCGATAAATATGTATATCCAAAATTAAATAAGCCTTTAGCCAAATACCTTGATGTTTTCTCACTTAATCCTTTTTGAAATACTTTCTGTAGTTTAGCATCTAAATCTAACCCAGGAGTGGCGAATTTTGTAGATGGTTTAATAGGTCCTGTTAAACCATGAAGAACCGCAGATGTTACCCCACCATAAATACCATCATATAATACTTGATCACTATACTCATAATCATTTTTTACAAATCTATTACCACCTGCCTCTATCATGCCAGTTGCTCCAATAACCCATAAATTGCCTGTTGCAGCCCCAAGTCCATTTGCAGCTCCAAGACCAGCATATACCCAAAACTTACCGCTATCTACATTTCCATTTTTTGTTATATCATCCCTGCTCACAGTAGCGTAAAAAACATCGCGCTTTACGCTAATCGTAGTGTCTTTCACTACGATTGGTTAAAATAAAAGCTCTCGCTTTTAATATTATATTCTAATATGCAAAGCACGAGCTTTGCTTTTACCGCGACATAGGCAAAGAGCCTATGCCGAGCCTTTTAGCCTACGCCCAGCTGAGAGCTCAAATCTTATTTAACTAAGTACCCTTCAAAATTAAAGTAAAAAGAGAAAATCATTATTATAAAAGAAAAAATGAATAAAAGTAATCCTAAATAAGCCTTTCCTTTTTGTTCTTTTTTATTCAAATTTTTAAATATCTTTGCAATCTCTTTTTCGTCGATTTTTTTTAAAATCATTTTTTTTACTCCCCCATAAAAAATAGAATAACCCAATAACATTAGAATAACCATTAGTATCCAACTATCAAGTTTAAAAGGTAGCCACGAAATAAATAAAACAGTAATTGACACTGTTAGAAAAAACAATACATTTCCTAGTAAAAAAGCAGCACCATTTAAATAGAGCTCGCTTTTTTTTCTTCCAGCAAACCAAACTGACATGGAATAATATTTTAATAGCATAATTATAACAATTTTATTTACGGTTCCCCCCGCTCGCCGTAGTGTAACACTTCGCGTCGGACGCTGAGCGTATGTCTCCAGACTACGCTCGGCTAAAAGGAAAGCTCACCGTAATGCGGTATGTGCCACCTGCTTTCCATATTTAAGTGCAAAAACAGCAAAAAAGTATTAACGTAATGTCCGCATGAGCGGTAATTGTTCAATTGGCATTAATAGTTGTGGAATATCCAATAAACATGGTAGACCTGCAAACGAACGAGCACTTGAATAAATATAGTCCTCGGGGCCTTCAACTATTCCTGCTCTAACTGGATTTTCGTGAATATAATTTATTCGTTGATTAATAAACGAATTGCCATAAAGAATTACCGCATGATTTTCGTGTTTCCAAATCTGATAATTTTCGTTTCGTTTGTGCTTAGATGCTGCAAACTGAAAGATATTTAACATCCATTCTCTTCTGCTTTCAGGCTCATTTTTAATTGCTACGAGCATTTGCTTTGCTGTATAGCTTTTAAACTCCCGAATTGTATCGCTTAGTTTTCCAATGGAGCTACGTAAAACCGCGTGAATGTGGTTTGACATCACAACAAATGCATATATCTCAAGTCCTTTTTTCTCCTGACAAAATCGTAAACTCTCAATAACAATATCACGGTAAGCTTTTCGAGTAAAAACATCAACCCAACCAACAATCTGAAACGTAACGTAATGCAATTCGTCCTGTTCAACAATTTGATAACCTGTACTCATAGTTTGAAAAATGAATAATTGAATTGCAAAAATAACTTTTTATTTCAATATGCAAAGCGGGAGCTTTGCTTTTAGCCCGACGAAGCGAAAGACGCTATGCCGAGCTATTTGCATTTTTTACAGACTACGCTGAGCAGGGTCGTAGACCCGTCCGTTCATGTTGATAATGCCATAAGCGTCCAAGTGTTCATGTCCTGTGTAACCGCGGTTTGTCAACATTGCCCCCCAGCCCCCTGAAGGGGGAGTTGCTGCAAGTGTCCAATTGTTAGGATTACGCCTTGCGCCCCAAGGGTCGTAAGCATATTTTTCTACTACAGCACCGCTTTCGTTTGTCAATGCCACAAGCGAACCCTGATTGTCAGCATATCCGTAATATAGCGTCTCTACGCCGTTGGTGTTTATCAGTACTGCGCCGCCGCTAAGATAATGGATTTTTTAAAGAAAAGCAGATGAAATTATCTGCTTTTCATCTGCTTAAACTTACTTGTTATACTGACATTTTAACTAATTGTTTTTACATCAATACATTTGATTCATTATTTAAAAACAATTCTCCAATTATTTTTTTCTATAAATTCAATATCAAAACTACATTTTCTATAAAACTCATGATTTTTGAAAATACTATCTATTTGCTCCCCATATTTGTTCAAACTATTTTTCTTTACAATATATATGTTCAATTTCTTATTATCTGATTCTTTCATCATATCTTCCCATGAAAAGTAAGATTCTGAGCACAATAAGGAGTCTGAGGTGTTAGTATTCAAAAATAAAATTTGTTCATCATAAACCGGTCTATTAAATTCTCCCTTTTCAGACAATAAAAAGATCAAATCTTGATTTGAATTATTTGCGATTTTTATAAATCTGGATTCAATCCTATCTTTTGGAATACAAGAATATAAAAAGAAACAAATTAATACGAGAGTTAAACTATAATGAACAAATCTGTCCGTGATTGGCAAAATTTTATCTGTGATATTCATAAAAATAAGTGTTAGATATTCAACTTTCGCAAGCTCTATTTAACCCGCTTGCGTTAGGTTTTTAAAATTTAAGTATTTTGTAAGTTTTTCATTTTCAGAGAATAATTTCTCCATTAACATTTCGGTTTCTATGTTGAAAATTTCGGACAATTCGGCTATAAGCTCT
>CAMDNO010000189.1 GCA_945902955.1 Porphyromonas cangingivalis | reverse complement strand
ATCGCATTTATGCAGATGTTTTGTTTTTGTTATACCATTGAAATACAACGAATTGAAAAATATTACTTTGTTTTGGCTACTAACCATAGCCAATTTGTTAATAAAGGCGAATTATGTTGGTTTCTTAATTTGAAGCTCCAAAGATAATTACAATATTTTAGAAAAATACTAAATCTTTTTATTTTATTTCTAAGTTATCCAGCGGTATTTTAATGTGAACACTTCTCCTCTGTAATATCTCGAATGAGGAATATCACCACTTTCTTTGTTTTTGCATATTTATAAAATAAATTCTGGATATTAATTCATGTTTTGATTTGTTATCCTATACTCATCCTGTACTTATCCTATACTCATCGCATACTTATCCCATATAGGTGTATTTATACGAATTAGCGCACAAAGGAATAGCAGGGTATATCAATCTGAGCCAACTAATACACACAGTGAAACATCGCGTTTGCTATGTATTGATCTCAAAAAATTTATTGATTGCTTACAGTTAAGATATTTTGAACTTATTAAAAATGGATTAAGCTATTGGGGAAGCATGCCTATACAATGCTTCATAAAAACGTTTCTTTTTACTTTTTTATACCCCAATTGTTATCATTATAACAATATATGAATTACTTTAAATATGTAAATTTGCACAAACAAATTCAACTTTTTAAATAATCATGAAGAAATTCAACATTTTCGCATTGGCAATGCTTGTTTTTGCAAGCAATTTAGTTGCCCAAAAAAGTAAAATCGACGATCCAAAAATGGATTGGTGGAAAGAAGCCAAATTCGGCATGTTTATCCACTGGGGACTTTATTGCATACCTTCGGGTGAATGGAATGGCAAAAAAACAACCAATATTGCCGAATGGATTCTCACCGACCTGAAAATTCCTGTGGCTGAATATAAAAACTATGCGAACCAGTTTAATCCAACAAAGTTCAACGCTGAAGAATTGGTTTTGTTAGCCAAAGAAGCCGGTATGAAATATATGGTACTTACTGCTAAACATCATGAGGGTTTTGCCATGTTTAAATCTACCAATCCTTTCAATATTGTGGATGCTACGCCTTACAAAAAAGATGTGGTGCAACAGTTGGCCGACGCATGTAAAAAACACAACATGCCTTTGGGTTTGTATTACTCACAAGCACAGGATTGGACGCATCCGGGCGGTGGCATGTATTGCAAACATTGGGATGCAGCTCAGGAAGGTAGTTTTTCGAAATACATCGACGATGTGGCATTGCCTCAGGTAAAAGAAATTATGGAGAAATTCAATCCACGCATTATTTGGTGGGATACGCCTGCCGAAATGACGCCTGCTGAAGCGAAGAAATTTACAGATTATTTAGCTAAATACCCCAACCTAATAACCAACGACCGTTTGGGTGGTGGTGTTCACGGCGACCTTGAAACACCTGAACAATATATTCCGGCTACAGGTATTCCGGGCAAAAACTGGGAATCGTGTATGACTATGAATGGGACATGGGGTTTCAGCCGTTTCGACCACAACTGGAAATCGACCGAAATATTGGTTCGAAATTTAGTTGACATTGCTTCGAAAGGTGGTAATTACCTGCTAAATGTAGGTCCAACACCTGAGGGTGAAGTGCCAATGCCGTCCATTGAGCGATTGAAAGAAGTGGGAGCTTGGATGAGAGAAAATGGCGAAGCTATTTATGGCACAAAAGCAAGTCCGTTTAGCCAACTTACTTGGGGACGAGTAACTCAAAAGGCCAAAGGAAGCAATACAATGCTGTATATGAGCATATTCAATTGGCCTAAAGATGGTAAATTAGTTGTTTCGGGTTTGGAAAATAAAGTTTTAAAAGCATATCCACTCACGAACAAAGACATAGCTTTGAAAGTAGAAACGAAAGAGGCTGAAAAAATAATTGATGTAAAAGCAATCGAACAATCGGCATTTACAACGGTTATTGTACTCGAAATTAAGGGTGTGCCGGTTGTAAATAATGCACCTGCCATAACTTCAGAGAGTTCTGTTTTTACCGATAAAATATCGTTCGACATTACCGGAAATACCAAAAACGGTGAACTTCGTTATACTACTGATGGCACTGCTCCAACTGCAGTTTCGGCGCTTGCTACCGGAACTATAACTGTAAATGCAACTCAAAACACAACAGTTAAAGCCGCTTCGTTTGTAAAAGGAAAGCGCATGAGTGCAGTTTCGGAAGTTACTTATAAAATAGAGAAACCACTTGCTCCAGCCTACACCGGCAAACCAGGAATTAAATACAATTATTACGAAGGAAGTTGGGAAAAATTACCCGATTTTTCAAAACTTACACCTGTTAAAAGTGGAGTTGTGGATAATTTCAATATCAATGAGCGCAAAGTGGATTTGTACTACGGTTTTACTTTTGATGGCTATATCAATGTTCCCGAAACGGATGTGTATGCATTTTATTTAAAATCGGACGATGGAAGTAAATTGATAATCGACGATGTAAAAATACTCGACAATGATGGCATGCACGGCATGGACGAAAAACGATTGGATGTGGCTTTGGAAAAAGGCTTACACAAAATTTCAATTCAGTTTTTCCAACATGGAGGCGGACAAGGCCTTAGCTTGGAATGGAAACAAACCGGCAAAAACCGAAAATTGGTTGATAAATCGGTATTGAGTTACTAATTGCTTTTGAACCACAATAGGAACAATAGAAAAGTCAGTTTATATTCTATTGTTTCTATTCTTGGCGAGCCAAGCGGCAAAGCCGAGCGGTGGTTTTTAAATCTAAAAAAAAACATGAAAAAACATACCCTTGTGTTTTTACTTGCTTTTGTTTTTGTATCCTTACAAGCGCAAACATTCTCACCTTCGGCAACACGTTCCAAGGCATTGGCTGCTTGGGAGAAACTTCGTTTTGGTGCTTTTGTGCATTTCAACGATAATACTTTTCTGGAAAAGGAGTTTTCGCAAAATACCGACCCGAAAGTTTTTAATCCAACGAATATTGATTTCGATGACATGATGAAAACCTTTCGCAAAGCAGGAATTAAATATGCTGTTCTCACTACCCGACACACTTCCGGTTTTTGCTTGTGGGATAGCAAACTTACTACGTTTGATGTGGCTAACAGTGCTTATCCTAATGATGTGGTACAAGAGTTTGTGGCTGCTTGCAAAAAAAATAACATAAAACCCTGCTTGTATTATTGCTTGTGGGGTGGTGGCAACTGGTTTCCGTGGGAATGGAATCCGACCATCAAAAAAGAACTCGAAGGAACCTCGGTGAAGGATATTACCAAAGGGCAACTCGCAGAACTGGCAAGCAACTACGGTGATATTTACGAATTTTGGATTGATATGCAATGTTGGAATACACCCAACCTGAAACCGCAAGAAATGTACGACCTGATAAAATCCAAACAGCCAAATACCATCATTCATTTCAATCAACATGTACAGGACGGTACCGAAATAAAGTATTTCCCAACCGATATTATGAACGGCGAAGAGCGAGTGCCACCTGCAAATGGACATCAGGCTGAGCGTAAAGTAGATGGCAAAGAGTATTACCTGCCTTTTGAGTACGAAATTACCTCGCAGCGTGCGGACAACCGAACTTTGGGCAATGGTTTAATGAAAGGTTCGTGCTGGTTTACCCACTCCGATAGTCAGTTTTACCCCGTGGATAGTCTTTATAAGTATATCAAACAAAGTTACTACCGAGGTGGAAGCACCATTTTACTTTCTACTGCTCCTGATAAATCGGGCTCGTATCGCAAAGCTGATGCCGATAGTCTGGTTAAGTTGGGTAAAATGATTTGGAAAATGAAACGTACTAAATAATTAAAATTTTCCTATAGCAGGATTCAAATTTAGATGAAAAAAATAATTTCAATTAGCATTCTGCTAACAGCTTTTTTATTGCAAACTATTTCATTATCAGCAGTTACAAAAAACAACTGGTACGAAAAAAGTCGTTACGGACTTTTTGTGCATTATGTACCCGGATTATCTATTTATCCGGCTGGTGGCTCTACTACCGACATCAACATAATTGCCAATTATTTTAACGCCAAACAGTTAGCTGTAGATGCGCAGGCATTTGGCATGGAGTATGTTATCATCACAGCATTTCATGCCAAAATGCGCCCCATTTACCCAAGTGCCGTAACAGAAAAGTGGCGTCCGGGCAACTCGTCTAACCGTGATTGTATCCGCGACCTGATAAATGAACTAAAACCCAAAGGCATTAAGTTAATGTTATACGTACATTCGACCGATGGCTTTGAGTTTCCTGCAACTGAGCTGGCCAATACCGGCTGGGGCGATTCTACTTCAAATTATCTGAAGTGGAACAATTATGTTAGTGAACTTATGACCGAAGCAGGGAATAGATATGGAACAGATTTGGACGGCTTTTGGTTGGACATGACTATGTCGGCTGATTATAAAAACATGATTGACAAACCACGTATTCGTCAGGCACTATTAGCAGGAAACCCCAATCGCGTATTGGTTGGCAATGGTTCAAACCTTCAGGATGGTATGGATTATTCAAGTTGGGAGAGTTACCCATCGGGTTTACCCAAAACTTGGAAAGGCTCGTCGAAACAAGTGGCACTGCTTGCCGGAAGTAAGGCCGATCGTTATAAATGGTGGGCTTGCACAAAGCAAGGCACGTGGGGCGCACGGTTGAGCCCCGAAGATTTATATAGATTTACTGTTTTGCAAACAGCTGTAAACTACGATGGCGGTGTGGCATGGGCAGCTAGTCCGTATATTGGAGGTGGCTGGGAAGATGGTGTAAAAGAGATGTTTGCAGGATGTGCCAGTTATATGAAAGAAGTCGATGGCTCAATTAAAGGCACATTGCCAAGTTCCTCGTATCCAACAATTAGTAGCAAAACTGTTGCCACCTTAAATAATGGAATAGCTGCCACCAAATCAGTGGATGAGAAATACGAATACATACACGTTTTAACTCCTCCTGCTGGCAAAATACTTACACTGCCTCTGCCGGCCGATGGTAAGAAATTTAACGAAGCTGTGATTATGAATACTGGAAATGCAGTAATATTGAATCAAACCACGCAGAAAGTAACGCTCGAATTGCCCTCCACCGACCAATGGGATACTGTCAACTCTGTTATTCGACTTACCGTTAGTAATTACGTAGCGCCCACCAATTTTATGGTGATAAATAACAACGATACACTTATAAAATATATTGGTTCTAAATGGATTTCGTCAACAAGTCGTGGTATGGGCGATTATAAAGATGATGTAGCAGCAACAACAGCAAACGGCGATTACTTTACAATAAGTTTTGAAGGCGATGGAATTGAATATATTGCTCCCAAAGGTTCAAGTTATGGAAATGCCGAAGTGTTTATCGACGGAGTAAGTAAGGGACAATTTAGTCAGTATGCTCCTACCTATACAATTCAGCAAGTTATTTACAGTAACAAAAACTTAACTTACGGCACTCATACACTTAAGGTTGTAAAAGCAAGTTCGTCGTACTGTCAGGTGGATGCCATTAAAATATTTCAGAACAGTCTATCGGCAATTCGTATAGTGAAATCACAATCCAAAATGGAAGTATATCCAAATCCGGTAAGTGGAGTGCTAAACATAAATTGCGCTCAATTAAATGATATTATTGGCTTAAAACTTTATTCCTCAAAGGGCGATTTGCTCAAACAAGTAGAAAATACTAACTTTGCCAACGGAGTGAATATAAGTGATTTCGCCAAGGGTACATATATAGTACAAGCGGCTTTTGCTGATAATTCAAAGCTTTATAGTACTTTTATAAAGCAATAAAACAATGTTTTTTTTTTGACTTTTGCATCAAGTTGAATTTTTATTATTTAAAAGCATCTTACACAATTATGAAAACCAACAAGCTATTTATAACAATCTTATTTATTGCATTTTGCACCCAGGTTTTTTCCGCAGACAAATTTGTAGTAGCTAAAATTATTTTGAGCAACAATGATACAATTGTAAACTTAGTGAAATATACACCATTGCATGAAATGCAGAATAAAATAGAAATAAAGGTGAATGAGAGTATCACAAATACACTTTTCCCGTTCGATGTTAAAAGTTTCTTTACCATTGCCGGCAAAGGCGATACTGTTCGTTTTGAGAGTAACTGCGGACTGAAATTCGGTTTGGCTGATAAATTTGAAAAGAATTGCTATTTTATTATGAAACTGAAGACAGGCAAAGTCCCGTTGTATTATTTTTCAGTAAACAAATTAATGACTATGGGTACTTCTATGCAAACCGTGCAGCAACCAGCCTATTTAAGTAAATACAGAGATGAATGGATAATAATGGAAGAAAATAATTTTGTCAGCCAACTTATAAAGCTAATAAAACCATTTAAAAGACAACCTTCTTCAAATTCACTAAAAGAAATCAATATGTTGGAAGATAATTTGTATGATAAAATCTATAAATTCGACGATATACCAACGGTTATAGATAAATTGAATGTTATTTTGAAATAATTATTTTTTTTATTCTAATTTTTTGCCAACTCATAATAGGCAGTAGGAGTTTTCGAAGTGTATTGCTTGAAAGTGCGGTTGAAATTAGATATATTGTTAAACCCACATTCGATAGCAATTTGAGCTATTTGTAACTGCTTTTCGGTCATTAATTTACAGGCATAGCCAATACGCAACTCGTTGATATGTTGCACAATGGTTTTGCCTGTTTTGTTTTTAAAATACCTACATAAGGCAGTTACATTCATTCCCGATAGATTCGCCAAGTTCGAAATATTTATTTTTTCTCTATAATTATAATTGATGTAAGTCAGTACTTTATTGATACGATTATCGCCATAGCCCATGCTGTCTTTTTCGAAATGTGCACTTGCTAACAATTCAAAATCAGTGTTTTTAGCCATTTCGCTCAGGATGTCGAGCAGCCCGATATAGCGGTCGAAACCCGATAGTCGGAGCATTTTTAATACTTTTTTTTGTGCCGATTTTATTTGCAAGCTTTTGAATTTAATACCCTGACCGGCATTGCTAAGCAACGATTTGATGGCTGCAAATTCCGGCAATTCAAGCTGATTTGTTCCAAACATATCAGTTGAAAATTGTATTACCACGGCATTTACTTTCAGTTTCGGATTGTTTTCGTAAAATTCCGGTGCGCTTTTCCAATAATGAGGCAAATTGCTTCCTAATAAAACCAAATCGCCTTCGTTAAAATTCTCTATGCTATCGCCAACATAGCGAATCCCGTAACTTTTAAGAACATACACAATTTCGTACTCCCGATGATGATGCCAGGGAAAGGTGAAATGCGGAAAATCGTCCCATTTTACTTTGATGGTATTGTTCCCGATAATATTCAATTGTTCGTGCATTATCTTCATATCCAAATACGATGGTTAAATGTTAATAATTCAGTAAATTATAACTGTTGCTTCGCTAAAATATTGGCAAATATAATACAATAATCTGCAAAAATAACATTCGTATAAAGAATTACAATATAGTATATTTGTGAAATAGTTTTATTTCAATAAAAAAGCTCATTTTTAGCATTAAAATGTGTTTAAAAATTATAAATTTCAATGTTTGATATTCAAAATAAAGTAGCCGTGGTTACCGGTGGAACCGGTGTGTTGGGAAGTAGCATTTCCAAAAGTCTTCTCGATGCAGGAGCAATTGTTATCATTCTAAATACGAAAGCAGATAAGCTGGAAGCAAAATTAGAAGAGTTGAAACAATATGGCGAAGTAAGTGGCTATGTGTGTGATGTTTTAAACGAGGAGAGTTTGAAAAATGTCCGTACAGCTGTCGAAAATAAATACGGCGGAATAGATATTTTGATAAATGCTGCCGGTGGAAATACGCCTGGTGCCACTATTTCGGAGGACAAAACGATATTCGATATGCCTATCGATGAATACAACAAAGTGGTGAATCTCAATTCCAACGGAACGGTTTATCCATGCCTTATTTTTGGCGAAAGTATGGCACGTCGTGGTTCTGGCAGCATTATCAATGTGTCGTCGATGGCAACTTATAGTGCTATTACAAGAGTTCCGGGCTATTCGGTGGCCAAAACAGGCATTAATATTTTCACACAATGGTTGGCCATGGAGCTGGCAACAAAATTTGGCGATAAAATACGCGTAAATGCCATTGCACCAGGATTTTTTATTGGCGACCAAAACCGTGCTGTGCTTATCAACCCTGATGGCTCGCTTACCGAACGCAGCAAAAAAGTAAT
>CAMDNO010000188.1 GCA_945902955.1 Porphyromonas cangingivalis | reverse complement strand
ATGCACGCGAATTGTTCGAATATGATTCGACAATGGTTACAGCCATTGAACTGAAATTAAAATCTTCTGTTGATTTATCGAAAACCCAAACAGTAATTGCAAACTTATTAGGTAAAAAATACAAAGTAAAAAACCGTTTCGAACAACAGGAGAGCTTTTTCAATATTATGAAAATTGAAAAGTGGATTACTTTTCTGATTCTCAGTTTTATTCTGCTAATTGCCAGCTTTAATATAATCGGATCATTATCAATGCTTATTATTGATAAAAAAGCAGATATTACAACTCTTGAAAGTCTGGGAGCTGATAAAAAAATGATTAAATTGATTTTCCTTTTAGAAGGATGGATGATTTCGGCAACCGGTGCTATTGTGGGTGTAGCACTTGGCACGGCTATAAGCCTAGCACAAGAATTTTTTGGAATAATCAGACTCGGAACAGGATATGTAGTTGATGCCTACCCCATTGCTACAAACATTACCGACATATTTTTGATTTTTGTTACGGTCTTGATAATGGGATTTTTAGCTGCATTGTATCCAGTGAAATATCTTAAATAGACGAAACCTCACCCCTAACCCCTCTCCATGTGGAGAGGGGAAAGCAGTCTGCAACTATCAGTATTACATAATGTAATTACGTGCCACCAATTCGATTTTCCCAATCCAATAAAATTAAGTACCTTTGCGGCCGAATTATTTGCACCCACACGTAGGATTTGTGAAAATCTGAGTGACTGATTAGAATGGAATGTAAATATCTGAACTATTTAGATATACAAAAAACAAATGGGAAATATTGTAGCAATTGTAGGGCGTCCAAACGTAGGAAAATCGACCCTTTTTAACAGACTTACCAAAAGCCGTAGGGCTATTGTAAACGAAGAAGCGGGCACTACGCGTGACCGCCAGTACGGAAAATCGGAATGGGACGGACGCGAGTTCTCCATTATCGACACCGGAGGTTGGGTAGTAAACTCAACGGACATTTTTGAAGACGAAATTAAACGTCATGTAGTGTTGGCTATCGAAGAAGCCGATGTTATTTTGTTTATGGTCGACATACAAAATGGAATTACCGATTACGATCTCGAAGTAGCACAAATACTTCGCCGCAGCACAAAACCAATAATACTTGTTTCGAATAAAGCAGATACTTTTGATTGGCAATTTAGCGTAGCTGAGTTTTATAAACTTGGCTTGGGTGAACCACTCATGGTTTCGGCTATAAATGGCTTAGGAACAGGCGATTTGCTAGACAAACTTCTCACTCATTTCAATCCTGATATTGTTGAAGATATTAACGAAGAGCTGCCCCGTTTTGCGGTAGTTGGTCGTCCAAATGCCGGAAAATCATCGATGGTTAACGCATTTATGGGAGAAGAACGCACCATTGTAACCGATGTTGCCGGAACTACCCGCGATGCGATTTATACACGATTCAATAAATTTGGTCACGATTTTTATTTAGTTGATACAGCAGGAATTCGCAAAAAAGCCAAAGTAAACGAAGACCTCGAATACTATTCGGTAGTGCGAGCAATTCGAGCCATCGAAAATGCCGATGTTTGTATTTTAATGATTGATGCCACTCGTGGTATCGAAAGTCAGGATTTGAATATTTTCTCGTTGATTCAAAAAAACAAAAAAGGACTTGTAGTAGTAGTAAACAAGTGGGATTTGGTTGAAAATAAAGAAACTAACGATATAAAAGAAATAGAAAAAACGATACGTGAGCGCCTTGCACCATTTGTCGATTTTCCTATAATTTTCACTTCGGCAACTACGAAACAGCGTATTTTAAAAGTGGTTGATACAGCGGTTCAAGTTTACGAAAATAAATTCAGGAAGATACCTACAGCAAAATTAAATGAATACATGCTTCCACTTATCGAAAACTATCCGCCACCGGCACTAAAAGGTAAGTATATAAAAATTAAGTATATAACACAGTTACCAAATACATACGTTCCAACTTTTGTATTTTTTGCGAATTTGCCACAATACGTAAAAGATCCTTATAAACGGTTCTTAGAAAATAAGATTCGTTCGAAATATGACTTTACAGGAACACCAATGCAACTATTTATTCGTCAAAAATAAACAACAAAAAGCTATCGCAAATCAAAAATGCGGTGGCTTTTTTATTTTATATAATGTTGTTTTAGAACATTCTTTTTCATCAAAAAATATTATCTTTGTGCCATGATGATTAATAACAATGGATTGAAATAATATGTTAAGACAGCAGTTACAACAAAAGCTTCAACAAAAACTCTCTCCTGCGCAAATTCAGGTTATAAAAATGCTCGAAGTACCAACTTTGGAGTTAGAGGAGCGTATACGTCAGGAGTTGGAGGAAAATCCAGCGCTCGAAGAAGGTGCTGAGGCTGACAACACAGATGATTACGATGATGAGTTTAGCGATGATGGTGGCAACAACGATGATTTCGACCCTGATGAATACATGATGGATGATGACATTCCCGATTATAAACTGAAAGCCAATAATACTTCGAAAGACGATAAGCGTGAGGACATTCCTTTTTCGGCAGGAATGACTTTTCACGAAAATTTATTAGACCAGCTCGGACTACTCAACCTCACCGAACACCAACATGCTTTAGCTGAATATGTTATAGGTAATATCGACGACGAGGGCTATTTGCGCCGAACAGCAGAATCGATGGTGGATGATATAGTTTTTCAGGCTGGAATACAAACTTCCGACGACGAAATGTTTCAGGTTATTGAAATTATTCGTCAGTTTGACCCTGCCGGTGTAGGAGCTACAACACTTCAGGAATGCCTCATTTTACAATTAGAACGAAAAAATCAATCCATAGATGTTCAGTTTGCTACCAAAATAATAAAGGACTATTTCGAAGAATTTACAAAAAAGCATTTCGATAAAATTACAAAGGGTTTAAACATCGACGATGAGCAGCTTAAAAAGGTAATTTCCGAAATAACACGCCTTAATCCGAAACCAGGAAATGCTTGGGGCGGCAATATTCTTGAAAAATCGATGACTACCATTGTACCCGATTTTATTCTCGAAACAGAAGGAAGACAACTCGTTGTGCAACTGAACAATAGCAACGTACCCGACCTCAGAGTAAACTCAACTTACAACAATATGTTTGAAGATTACGCTGCTAATAAGAAAAATCAGTCGCGCGAAATGAAAGATGCTGTGATGTTTGTAAAACAAAAAATTGATGCCGCTCGTTGGTTTATAGATGCCATTAAGCAACGTCAAAATACGCTACTTACTACCATGACAGCCATTGTGAAATTTCAAAAAGAATTTTTCTTAGAAGGCGATGATACTTTTCTTAAGCCAATGATTCTGAAAGATATAGCAGATGTAACAGGTTATGATATTTCGACTATTTCGCGTGTAAGTAACAGTAAATACATACAAACAGATTTTGGAGTTTATCCCGTTAAATACTTTTTTTCGGAATCGATGACAAACGATTCGGGAGAGGAAGTTTCGACGCGCGAAATTAAAAAGATTTTGCAAGATTGTATAGGAAATGAAAATAAACAAAAACCATTGAACGATGATGCTTTGGCAGATGTTTTAAAAGATAAAGGGTATTTGATAGCACGTAGAACCGTTGCAAAATACCGAGAACAATTGAACATTCCAGTAGCCCGACTACGTAAAGAAATTTAGTAATGAAAAAATTTTACAATATAGTATCATTTGTTTTTCAACCTTTATTGATGCCAACTTTCGGGATGGCCATGTTGATAAATGTAGATGTTTTTGACGTTATTCCGTTTATATGGAGGTTGATAGCCATAGTAGGAACATTTATTTTTACAGGTTTAATGCCTGCAACACCTATTCTACTCATGTTGCGAAAGGGTGAAGTAAGCGATTTGTTTATTTCGAAACGTGAACAGCGCACCATGCCCTATCTCTTTTCATTTTTATCGTACGTTTTTTGGACATTATTTTTGTTGCGTGTACTTAAACTTCCGATGTTTATGGTTGCCATTGGAATCGGCACCACACTATCCATTTTAATAATTACCTTAATTAATTTAAAATGGAAAATTTCGGCTCATCTTTCGGGAATAGGTGGTTTGGCTGGAGGAATTTTTGGCGTTTGCTACCGTATGGCATACAATCCGGTTTGGCTTTTTGTACTTATTTTGGCCATTTCGGCTTTAGTTGCAATTGCAAGAATGGAGCTAAAAGCACATACTCCTTTTCAGACCTTAGCCGGATTTACATTGGGATTTTTAACGGTATTTATTCCTTGTATGCTATTGTAAGAGGTAAGAGGTAAGAGGTAAGTGGTAAGAGGCAAGTGGTAAGATGTTTAGAAACGATTTTTCCATAAACTGCGTAACCATTCACCTAACTTTTTCTCTGCTGCATTATTTTGAACTTTCCAAATCGATTGTTTGGTAAGCTCATCTGGTAAAAATTGCTGTGCCACAAAATTATTCGGAAAATCGTGCGAGTATTTATAATTTTTACCGTAATTCAAATCCTTCATCAATTTTGTTGGCGAGTTTCTTAAATGCAATGGCACAGGCAGATTTCCTGTTTTTTCGACCAATGCCAACGCCTCGTCGATTGCCAGATAAGCAGAATTGCTTTTGGGTGAAGCAGCCAAATAAACAGTAGCTTCAGCCAAAATAATACGACCTTCGGGCCAACCAATTTTTGTCAACGCATCGAAACACGCATTTGCGAGCAATAAAGCATTTGGATTAGCCAAACCAATATCTTCGGCAGCCGAAATTACCAATCGGCGGGCAATAAATTTAGGGTCTTCGCCGCCTGCAACCATACGCGCTAACCAATAAATGGCAGCATCGGGGTCGCTGCCACGGATTGACTTGATAAATGCCGAAATAATATCGTAGTGCATTTCGCCATCCTTATCGTAAGCCATCGGGTTTTGTTGAAGTCGCTCGGTTACAATTTCGTTGGTAAATCGCACCACTTTTTCATTTTCCGACGAAACAACTAATTCAATTATATTCAGCAATTTGCGTGCATCGCCACCTGAATAACGCAGCAACGATTCCGTTTCTTCAAAAATTATCTTACGATTTTTTAATTCGCTGTCAGCAGTAATTGCGCGTTGTGCCAATTCCATTAAATCCTCATTTTCGAGCGATTTAAGCACATATACCTGACAGCGCGAAAGCAGGGGCGTAATTACTTCGAATGATGGATTTTCGGTAGTTGCACCAATGAGTGTTACAGTTCCATTTTCAACAGCACCCAACAACGAATCCTGTTGCGATTTGCTGAAACGATGAATTTCGTCGATAAACAAAATGGGATTTCCAACCTGTGTATTGAAGAATCGTGCTTGTTTCGCTTTTTCTATCACTTCGCGCACATCTTTTACACCCGAAGTAACTGCACTCAGCGTATAAAAAGGGCGTTCGAGTTTATTAGCAATAATTTTTGCCAGCGTAGTTTTGCCAACCCCGGGCGGGCCCCAAAGTATAAACGAAGCAATATGCCCCGACTCAATCATTTGTCGGAGTATTGCTTTTGGACCTACCAAATGCTTTTGACCTATGTAATCGTCCAATGACTGTGGACGAAGACGCTCTGCTAAAGGTTGCATTTTTTGAAGATTTTTGAACGCAAATTACGCAAATTATCACAAATCAGAAATATTAGATTTCTATACTAATAAAAATATTTGCGTTGATTTGCGTAATTTGCGTTCTATATTCTTTAATTTATTGTTGGTAAACTTGAATAATTTTTCGAGTAACGTAAATGTTGCTCAACGTAATTTTCGTTGTAGGTAACTTTCACAGCTGTAACTTTGCCCGAAGCATTTTTCACCAACTCGTACACCGGATTTACAAAACCACGATAAGGAGCTAAATTCAGTTTTTTGTAACGAGCCAACACTTCGGTGTGAAGTACCGGATTTACTTTTACGGCATAAGCCTCAACAACTCTTTTTGCACCTTCAAAATCGCCTGTAGAGCGGATTCTTTGTATTTCGGCTAATAATTGTCCGAATAGTGTACGAACTTTTTCGTAATCGTTCACTACTACAAATGTCTCACCATCACGTAGTTTCAGTTCAATTACATTATCGGCTTTTCCTTTCTCGTATACCCATGCTGCGATTAACTGACGATTACGCATGTGCGATTCCTCTATATTTTTTCCGGGCTGTATACGCGTTAATTGTGTCATCAATCCATTCATTACAAACTGATAATACTCAGCTTTATATGCTTCTTTATCGGGTAACAATCCCAATTCCACCATTTTATTATCACCCATATAATACAAGCCAAACAAGTCGGCGCGCGCCTCTTCGATAGTTGAGCCATAAGCTTTCAGAGCATCTGGGTCAACACCCGGAAGCAGTTTCCCTGAACCATGACCGAGGCATTCGTGCAAGTCGGTGTGGAGGTTATTGGTTAGCGAAGCATATTTCTTTGCTCGTTCGCGTTCGGTATTGCTCCACATAAATTCTTCGGCAAAACCATTTCCCAACGAAGCTTGGTCGTAAGCTTCGGTAATATTTTCAATAGTAACTGATTTGGAGCCATGTTCGGCACGTATCCAGTTGGCATTCGGTAAGTTAATACCTATCGGCGTTGCCGGGTAACAATCGCCGGCAAGCATAGCCACCGTAATTACTTTTGCCGAAACGCCTTTCACTTTTTCCTTTTTAAACTGTGGGTCGATAGGAGAATTATCTTCGAACCATTGCGCATTATCGCTGATTGTTTGTGTACGTTTGGTAGCTTCGATGTTTTTAAAATTGACAATCGATTCCCAGCTTGCTTTCATTCCCAGCGGGTCGCCATAGGTTTCGGTAAAACCGTTCACAAAATCAATTTGCGAAGCCAAATCCTGCACCCATTTAATAGAATACTCATCATAAGTTCGCAAATCACCCGTTTTATAAAACTCAATTAATGTGGCGATTACATCTTTTTGTTTGTCGTTTTCGGCAACTGTAGCTGCTTTTTCCAACCACCCTACTATTCGTTCGATAGCTTGCGTGTAAAGCCCGCCCACCTTGTAGGTTTTTTCCACTAACTTTCCATTTTCTTTTACCAATTTGCTGTTCAAACCATACGAAATTGGTCGTGGGTCGTTGGCAACTTTCATGTTGGCATAAAAATCTTCCACTTCTTTTTGGGTAATGCCTTTGCCATAATAATTATTGCCCGAAGTACGAATTAAATCCACACCATCGGCCTGATTGGTACGTTTAGGGTAAACAGTAGGATCGAAAATAACTGGTAATAGCTTTTGTAACAAATCATCTATTGTTTCATCTTTCATTACAATAGTTTTCAATTTGTCTTTTTCAATCGAATTAAGGACATCAATGAAATACTCCGGAGTAAATCCAGGTACAAATTTATCTTCTGAATAATGATGATGAATTCCATTTCCCATCCAAATCCGTTTCAAATAATCAGTTAGATTCTGAAAATCAACACTTTTTCTATCACCTTTAAATTCTACATACATAGTTTCCAATGTTCGTCGAACAGTCAGATTGTATTTATTATTTTGGTCGTACAAAATGTCTCTACCTTCGAGAGCTGCCTGATTTAGGAAATAAATAAGTTCTTTTTGTTTCAAACTGAGTTTTTCGAAATCGGGTACACGATAACGTAGAATTTCTATATCGGCAAATTTATCTACCGAATATTTAAACGAAGCATCTTGTGCCATAGCAACATTCTGATTAGTAATAGTCAACATGGCTGCTGTCATAATTATAAAAAATGATTTTGGGGACATAATTTTTTTGAATAAATTAAAATTTGAAACACAAAGGTAATGAAAATAGTTCTTTCTGAATTATAAAATATTTATTCAACTTATAAAAGGTAAAGTTTTGAAAAATATACTATATTTGCAAAGCTAAATTTTAGTAATATAAAAATGGACGTTAAGGAAAGAATTCAATATTGGGTTGAAATTTCAGAGTATGATTTAGAAACCGCAAAAGCAATGCTTGTAAGTAATCGATACTTATATGTTGGATTTATGTGTCATCAGTCAGTTGAAAAAATAATAAAAGCCTATTTTACAAAGGTAAAACAGGACTCTCCTCCTTACATTCACAATTTGAAAAGATTAGCTGAACTTTGTGAATTGTACACTGAATTTTCAGACTATCAATTAGTTCTACTTTGACAGATTAAAACGAGAATGTTGTTTCTGTTTATATTGTGATAAAAAACAATGAAATTTAATTGAGGTTTATTTTGGTATATCACTTATATTTAGTATCTTAGCAGTGTAAATAATGAGAGATAAAATGATTAATTCAAA
>CAMDNO010000187.1 GCA_945902955.1 Porphyromonas cangingivalis | reverse complement strand
GTGTAAGTCTTTCATTTTCAGCAGTCGGGATGACAAGATTCGAACTTGCGACCACTCGCCCCCCAGACGTTAAGTTTTAACTTTATTTATACTTGTATTTACTTGTATCTATTTGAATAATAGTATCTTTGTCAATGTTTTACGTTGATGCAAATATACTGCTTATTTGCCTTATTTGTATCTATTTCGATAAAAACATTTACAAAACATTTACAAAACATTTACAAATAAATGGCAAAAATCAAAATTATTCTTTGGGTAAACAGCACTAACAAGGAAGGAAAAAACCCTATTCGATTGCGTATTACTATGGGTAATGCTTCGAAATATATCGGACTGAATGAATATGCTATACCAAGCCAATGGATAGATTCAACAGGTAGGCTACACACCAAAGCAACTAAAAAAGAATTTAACGACGATAACATTCAGGTACATAAAAAGTGCAATGAAATTAACAACTACTTAATCGACCAAGAAAAAAAGGCGAATGATATTATTGCAGATTTCGACAGACTGAAAATTCAATGGACACTAAACCAATTTGAAGATAAATTTTTGCATAAGTCGACAGCTGCCAATGTAAGCACCTTTTTAGATTCGACAATAGAGAATTTAAGGATAACAGGGCGATTCGGGAATGCAGAGAAATATACTACTTTAAAATTAAGTTTGAATTTATTCTGTAAAAAATTTGATACGCTTGTTTTCTCGGAAATAGATTTGAAATTTGTTCAGGATTACAACATCTTTTTACAGAAACCCCGCACGGTCGAACAGAAACTAAAAAGCGGCAAAATCAGAAAAATTGCAAAAGGAAATTGTAGTGGCAATACTCGAAAAATCTATTTTTCAACACTGCGGGCGTTATTTAATGAGGCGATAAAATTAAAGCTTGCAACCGATGCGACCTATCCATTTGGCACCAATAAATTTGAGGTGGGGAAGTTATCCGAAAAAACCAAAAAACGCTATTTACCTACGGAATATTTATTGAAGCTCAAAGATACTTCTTCGATTAAACCCGTAAACGAATTGGCACGTAAACTATTCTTATTTTCTTACTTTTGTTATGGTATGAGTTATGTAGATATGGCGGAGCTTACAAGCGCAAATATCGAAAGGCTCGAAAACGGTTTATATCTTACTTACAAGCGAAAGAAGATTAAACACAATGAAAGTACAGGACATATCAATATAAAACTCACTGACGAACTAAAAACGCTTATTTCCGACATTCAGAAAATCAAAGCGCCCGTTGGGAAATATCTTTTACCTTTGGTTACAATTGAAGGTTATGAGGGTGAACAACTTTATAGACATATCAAAGACAGATATAAAAAGTATAGCAATTATTTAACCGATTTATCAAAAGAGATTGGAATTGGTGATATTAATTTAACTACGTATGTAAGTCGGCACACGATGGCAATGACACTGCAAAACAAAGAAGTCCCCAGAGAGGTAATAAGCCAGATTTTAGGACACCAAGATTTAAAGACTACTAACACCTATCTGGATGGTTTTAGTTCAAATGTGATTGACGAAACAGCTAAACTACTATAAACAAAACAATATGGAAGTATTTATTATTACTCAAGAAAAGCTCAAGGAATTAACCAGCGATTCCGAAAAGTATTTTAGTAACGAATGGTCGATAGTCAGATATGACAAGCGGGGGCGTAATTACTGTTATTACTCAAAACTATTGCAGCATTTTTTTTGGAAGCCTACAATGGTTTTGGAAAATCAATATACTAAAAATTTCGAAACAGTATCAATTCAAACTTATCGAGATGCTTACTTCGATGGATTTGAAAAGGGGCAGGCGGAATTCGAAGATACAAAAAAACTATATTCGAATGATATTGATGTGTTGGTTACCGAGATTAACTCAAAGCATGATGACAGGGTCCTAAAATCGGAAATGTTTAACATGGTAGTTACTACTAATAACTTTTATAATATTGGTTTGTACGCAGGTTTGAGGTTCGAAGCCGAAGAGTTTTATAAAAACCATTCCGCTATCTTTGAAAAATATCTTAATTCGGTGGAAAATGTAGAAAAAACACCTTTTTTTAATACCGATTTATCAGATGCCAGTCTTTTGAAAATAATGAAGCTACTTACTGAAATGCCGAAAGGACTTAAAAAAGATACTGATTCGGGTTTGTGGCTCTATTGGTTTAATCGAAACCCACTTCATGCAACTAAAGAGCCATTAATTTGGGAAGGAACTCCCGCTAAAATTTCAAATATCATTCAAACGATATGCAAAACAGCCGAAGCGGATTCAATAATGGCAGCATTCGGGGTTACAAAAGTAGGTTGTTCAGCCAGTAAATATGCTAATTTTGAATTTATAATAAAGATAAAGCAAATACTTATAATAGATAAACAAAAAAAAATAGGGTAAATAGTCCGACCCTATAAATAGACCCTCAAAGCTCACTGTTTTGAGGGTTTTTTGTGTTTAGTCCGACCCAGTCCGATAATGGTATAGTCGGACTAACTACCATAAAATGAGTAGTTTACGATTGTATTTAATTGGAAATAATAGTATTTTTGCATCGTGAATTATTACTCGATTAGCAACCAGGAATTGAAGTGATAATTTATAGAGTTAAAGAAACCACTTGTTTGGTTGCAAGTGCGGAAAAGCTCAAAAAGCAAAAATTATTTCAAAATGAATTACTCAAACGAAATGCCAGCCGCTGCACTATTAGTAGGACAGCAAAAAGAATTATTTAAAGACTTATTCAGGGAAGTTTTAACCGAGATGGGTATAATTAGTACATCTACTTTTATTCAGCCAGAAACTGCCCCAGAAACATTCAACAAAATTGAATGTAGCAAAGTAACAGGTTATGCAGTCAATACGATTAACCGAATGATTTGTGATAAAACAATACCTTATTACAAAATGAACTCACGTGTTTTATTCAAACGTGATGAGATTAAAGAATGGATGCTTAAAAATCGGATTGCTACCAGTGCGGAATTTATAGCAGAAAAGGAATTGCAACTTAATAGAAAGGGCTCAAAAAAATGAAATTAACTTCAAATTTCCAAGCCCTAAAATCTTTGGATTCGCAACACAAAGATAGCTATAATTTTTTGAATTTTACGCTCGATTTTCTAAATGCACTATCATTTACAAGCGTGTTCGCTGCGGTTACTTATTTAATATGGGAGGGCTTGCAATGATAGATAAACCAAACGAAACGCAGGTAGTGTTTGACTACCTACAAGCGCACATCGCAACGGCTACCATGATAACTGCCGCAACGGGTGTTGTTCAAAAATCAGTGTGTAGATATAAAAGACAGCTCGAAAAGTCAGGGCTATTGGTAGAGTTGTTTGTTGCAAAATGTCGTATAACTAACTTCAAAGCGGCATACCTTACAACGAATAAAAATCTGTTCGTAAATAATCAATTATCAATCTGGGGAAATGAGTAATAGAATGTTTAGTTTTTACAGTGGCAATGGCATAAAAAATACCAAGCCTTCGGACAATGCGATGACGTTGGAGCGGCTCTATAAATTGGTACGCTCTGATAAGTACGACGCACAAATTAAACCTATCAGAGCTCTGCAAAAGAAAGAAGATAAGGAGAATGTTTCGTATAGAAATGAACGTAATGCGTTAAAGAATTATTTGGACTACATTACGCCAGCGGGAACGTTTACGGCTCGCAATGAAAAATCTTTAATACAACGGTCGGGAATATTCTGTTTAGACTTCGACCATGTAATAGACCTAAGATTGTTAAAGGCGGGATTGATAAGCAAATTAAACCCAGCGTTATTCTTTGATAGTCCTTCGGGCGATGGCATAAAAGTTTTTTACTTTATTGATGTGAATGCAGGCTCGCACCTTGACTATTTTAATGCGTTTACAGATTACTTTGCTGCCGAAATGAAGACAAGTATTGACCCGCAATGTAAAGATGTCTCAAGAGCTTGTTTTATGTCTCAAGATTGTAATAGTTACTATTCCGAAAATAGTGTAGAGCTCGGACAGGCGTTTTTGGAAAAATGGCTACCAAAGGAAAAACCTATAAATAACACACCACCACCGACAAAAAATAATACCCAGTCGGATTTTGATAAGTGCGAAGTGATACGGACTAACCTTGATGGAAAAGAAACTTTTATGAGTGGGAATAGAAACCACTATGTAGGGTTATTATCTGCGGGGCTCAATAGGATTGGTATAGCTCAAAATGTAGCTTATAATTATTTATTGAATTTCGAACAGGAAGATTTCGCAGCCGAAGAGATTCGGAAAATTGTTGAATGCTCGTATAAGCAGACAGATAAACATAATTGCAACCCGCTCAAAGATAAACCAAACAACGCAAAGGAGCCAGTAAATCAATCGCTCAAGATGAGTAATGATTTTCCAATTGATGGGCTACCTAAAACGATATTAAATTTGGCTCAAGATACTTCCACCGTTTATGGTGTGCCAATTGAAATGTCAGTGATGCCAATGATTGCGGCAATTGGTACGGCAATGGGCAAAAACTTTTATGTTGATTCCGATAAATTTAAAAATTACGGGCAGTTGTATTTAGTGATAAACACACCTTCGGGCGTTGGAAAGTCTGCACCGCTTAAAATTGCATACAAACCACTAACCAATATCGATAGGGCAAATTTTGAACAATACATTAAAGATACTGCTAAGCATAAAGAGATTTGCGCAGCGAACAAAAAGATGAAGCCGCAACCAGCAGACCCCCCAGCACCTATATTTTTGCAAAATTTAGTTAGTGATACAACTCCAGAGGCATTGGTTGACGTTTTATCAAACAACAACAATACAATAACTATTTTTTGCGAAGAGCT
The DNA here is from genome assembly GCA_945902955.1 of Porphyromonas cangingivalis. Lineage (GTDB taxonomy): Bacteria > Bacteroidota > Bacteroidia > Bacteroidales > Paludibacteraceae > Paludibacter. Next base: position 3,464 of record CAMDNO010000187.1, on the reverse strand, counting down.
TTCAGAATGGTTTTTGAATTTTGGGCGTTATTCTGGCTCAAGTGAAGCTCAAGCCTATTTGTCGTATTTTGATAATACCGACAAAATGATAAATCGCAAATTGGAAAAAAAGCTTATAACCGACCCTTATGTATCAGTAGTAGGCAGCATTCAACCAGCGATATTGGAAACCACCATAAATAGCGAAGCAATGAAAGCGAACGGGCTTGCAAGTAGATTCCTTTTTGTGAACTGCTTAAATGTCGAAAGAGCTTATAAAAATGACTTGATACCGAACGTAAATTATCAAAACAACTATCAATTTTTTATCAATAAATTAAGTGAATTTCATGTACCGCAGCGATTGGTGTTAAGTGCCGAAGCTAAGGAATTGTTTAGGAACTTCGGAGATTATCTGACAGATACCATAAGGGGCTCGAAAAATGCCTTCTTTAATTCGTCGCTTTCTAAAATGGAGATTCAATGCCTAAGATTAGCACTTATAATTGAAACTGTGAAAAATGCAGAGGTTGACAGGTTTAGTTATGTTGAAACTTATGAGATTGGAATTGATACCATGCAATACGCTATTAATCTGTGCCATTATTTTATCGGTAACATTCCGATTCCTTCCAACGGGGAGCTCGTTAAACTTGAAAACAAGACCCTTCAAGTTTTGGAAATGCTTAAAAATGGTCGATTGCAAAAGGATATTGCATCGGAATTGAAAGTTTCACAACAATATATCAGTACAATAAAGAAAAAATACAAGCTAACTACTTGACAGTCAATGAATACAACTAAATACAACCAAAATACAACCAAAATACGGTCGTAACTACTTGACAGTCAGGCAATACAACCAATACAACTTGTATTTCTATACAAGTAAATTTACAAGTAGTTTTTTTTGATATTATATTATATTTATAAAAAAATTCTATTTCCAAGAATACAACTTGTATTAGTTGTATTTATTGAATATCAGATACTTACAAGGCTATTTTAGTTGTATTTTAGTTGTATAAAACAATTTATCGAATATAAAACACAAAAAAAAAATGAGAACAGAAAATTACGAGATTCAAATTTGCAAGTATTTTTTCAAAAATTATTGCGAAACAACAAAGCAATTTCGATCGAACTTCGGTAAGGTTAGCATCGAACAAAGCATGAACACTTATGTGGGCGGGGATTCATTCTTTGCAGCCTTACAGTCGCTTGAAATTCCTATCAAAGGTACAAACTACCATGATTGCAAATTTGCGCTTAAAATCAAGCCTAAATGCGATGGTATAATCTTCTTTGAAAATTGGGCACCTGCCGAACAACGTATGGACCAGATAAACTTCGATGCCATGGTAGAGCTTGCAAAAAGGTTTATCAAAGATTGCACCGTTCCAACACCTACGATAAGAATTAGACAGAGCGGATTCCGCACTTCTTATGGCTATAAACACGATGCCGAACGTTATTCGGGAACTTACATAAGTAATGATGCTTTCATTAAAGCTGCCGAAGATTTGGGCGTACGTTCCAAGCCTACCGATAGCGGAATTAATCGTTACTACGCTTTCAAATTAAGTCCGAAAATATACCAGCACGGCATTTGTTTAAACGAATGGACAGGCAAATTTGCAACTGCCGAAAATAGATTGAATGAATTAACTAACAATAAAAATCAATAAAATGGGACTACCTAAAGGATGCAAGCCAAATAACCCTACGGGGCGCAAATTGGGCTCAAGAAATGCCGCAACTACAAACCTAAAAATCTGGGTGCGTGGATTGCTCGAAAAGAATGTGGAGCTATTCGAAAATGATTTGGCACAGTTGGACAGTAAGGACAGATTAAGCGTGTTACAGGGCTTGCTTCGCTATTCTATACCAACACTAACAAGTATATCAGTGGAGGCTCAAATTGCTGCGGAATATAACGAAATTCGCACCTTGTTGGACGAGATGCCAGAGGAAGGAATAGAACTTTTATCGAATAGAATTTTAGAACTTAAAAAACAAAACGAAAATGAATAGAGAACAGATTTTAAAATTTATCATTCCGCAAAATTCAACAAAAGTATTCCATAACTCAAAGTTACTATTCGAATTTCCAAGTTCAGAAAGTAAGGAATATATTTTTACAGTAAATAAAACAGCATTACTAATTTTTAGAAACAACGAAAGATGACTAAACAAGAAATTTTACAGTTTGCTTCGGGCGAACATTCCGAAATGAAGGGATTGATTTATAATTGGCAGATTGACGATAACGACCAAGTGGAAATACTCTTCGCTGCGGTGATTGGTGATGGCACGGGTGATAACAGCTGCATTCGTTTCAATGGAATTAAGGAAGGCGAACGTGTACCGACCCAAGCCGAGATTAACAAAGCACTTGAAAGGTTTATCGATGCCAATGGTAGGCGGAATTTCCAAATTGGTATGTGCTATTCTCCTTATGAATTTATGAGGATTAACCACGGTATATCTTTGGAATAAAAAATAGCTATCTTTGCACCTACTTAACACCCCAGCCAGCGGACTGACGTATACACTTATTAACTGACATTTAACGGGTATTAACTGACAAGCCAAAATGTTACTATTAAGAAAATAGCAAAAAACATTCAACTCACTGATTAGTAACTATTTAAGTTGTTAATGAATGTTTTTTCCTATAATCTACATTATGTCAAATTGGATTTATTTTGTTGTATTGTATTGATTGATAGACAGATACACAAAAACAGGGGTAAAAGTAGTACTTTTTAGACTGTTAAGATAATGTAATTTTCTCACTTTGTAATTATCCATAAAAAGCAGACGATTAAACTTTTCTTACTCATTCCGAATGTTATTCGAATAGATTTCAATTCAACTAAAATAAAAAAACCGTATCAATTAAATTTGGTACGGTTTTTTTATGCTGAAAATAAGATTCGAAGACTATATTTGATAAAAAACATTTACAAAACATTTACACTAAAAATAAAAAGGAGCTTACAAATTAATGTAAACTCCTCATTTTCAGCAGTCGGGATGACAAGATTCGAACTTGCGACCACTCGCCCCCCAGACGAGTACTCTAAACCGGGCTGAGCTACATCCCGCTCATTTTTTTAGTGGCACAAAAGTATATAAATTTTTTGTTGTGCGGAAATGATTTGACCTTTTTTTACAACCTTATAAAGCAAAACAATCACTTTTCTTTCCAAAAACAATTCATTGTTGTCGTTGTTGTATTTATTTAGTTATTTCTACTTTACCAAATTAAAGATTAAACCACAATAGAAACAATAGGTAAATACTTTAAGCATTAAAAAGTGAGTAAAATCTCTTAAAATACCTTCAGGTATTTATCTATTGTGCTCTAAAATTTGTTTTTTCTTTGTTTTCTATTGTGTTCCCGATAACTATCGGGATGGTTTACTATTAGTTGTGTTCAATTTTAGTAAAGTAGAATTATTCAACTTTTTCTGAATGTT
>CAMDNO010000186.1 GCA_945902955.1 Porphyromonas cangingivalis | reverse complement strand
TTATTTTTTATACCACATTAGAACACAAAAGTAAACAAAAGTGGAATGAGAAATACCATTTTATTTTTTATGTTTTGAAGTTGGATAGGGTTTTACATCGAATCCTGCTTTTTGTAATTGCACAATTAAACCGTTTTCGCCTACCAACTGCCGTGCATCAAGTGTGTAAAAGCAAGCATTTGTATTTAACAAATCAGAAAGTTTAATTAATTGATTTTCAGACAATATATTTTGTTTTTTATCAACGATAGAATGAATTTCTATTTTATTTAAAAGATCAATTGTTTGAACCAAATTATTTGATTGATAATTGTTTAGCAACTTTATAAAATCCAATTTATATGCCTCCTTTTTAGAAACATCATCTGCCAGTTTATCGGCATAAAATTTTATTCTTTCTGGATTAAAAAGCGAAGCAATATAAAGATTGTAATTCTCAAGACCTACAACTTTAACCCCTTTTAAAGAAGCTACACGTTGAAAATACGAATCGGTTTGCGCATCGTCGGCAATGTTTGTAGCCTGTTTGAATAACTCGGCTAAATATAACTGGCTAATTATTGAGGGGTGCATCAAGGCTAATTCTTTCAGACCAATTTTAAGCGATTTTTTCAATTCGCTATCCACAACACGGTAAGTTGAATCTATTAAATAATCACTTATGGATTTTTTGAAAGGTAAGAGGGCTGCCTTTTTTAGTTGAGCTTCGGCATCCACCGAATACGAATCGTAAGTACTGATTACTACATTACATTTATTGAATGCGCGATATACTCCCGGAATACTATCAAAAACTTTAGCAGGAAGTAGCGAATGTGTAGCTAAAATATAGGATTTCGATTTGAAAGTTTTGCCACTTATCTGCCAAAGAACTTGGGAATAAATGCTTGTATTGATTAATATTAGCAAGAAAAGAAGTAGATTTCTCATTTTTAAGCGAATAGCATTATTAAAAAAAACAAAAATAGATATTTTTCATTACTCCTCTCCTATTTTAAGTTTCATTTTTCTGCTTTTTAGTCAAGTTTAGCTTTTTTTGTTGCTTCTCGAAAAATAATCAGAACATGATATATTAATTTAATCAATAAATATTTATCTTTGCAAAAATAATTCTAAATTCTAAATTCATAATTCTTAATTACATATATGACACTACAACAACTTGAGTACGTACTTGCACTCGAAAAAACACGCCATTTTGTTCGCGCAGCCGAAATGTGTGGCGTAACACAGCCTACACTGAGCGCCATGGTTCAGAAACTTGAAGACGAATTAGACTGCCGAATTTTCGACCGTTCGTCGCATCCAATAATTCCTACGCAAGCAGGCGAAATCGTAATTAAAAAAGCACAAAACGTGATCCATAGCGTCAACATGCTGAAAGAGAGCCTATCAGATATAAAAGGGTCATTAACAGGCTCGTTTACGTTGGCAATGATACCAACAGTAGCCCCCTATTTATTGCCGGGATTTATTGCAAATTTCAAAAAAAATTATCCTGATATTATTTTGCGTGTTACCGAAATGAGAACGGAATCAATTATTCGTAAATTGCAAACAGCCGAAATTGATATGGCTATTTTGGCCACTCCGCTCAACGATGCTCACCTTTTGGAAGTACCTCTTTATTACGAACAATTCGAAGCTTATATTTCGCCAAATGAAGAAATTTTCAAAAAAGAAGAAGTTACAACAGCCGAAATGTCGGACGATAAACTTTGGGTATTAGAAGAAGGTCATTGTCTTCGAAATCAGGTATTTAATTTTTGTATGAACCGCAAGCACGCCTCTACATACGAAGCCGGGAGCATTGATACTTTAGTTAAAATTGTGGATATTAATGGAGGCTATACAGTGATTCCCGAACTCCATATTGAGCTTTTGGACGAAAAGCAAAAACTCAATGTTCGAAAAATTGTAAACCCTCAAGCCACACGCGAAATTTCGTTGGTAATTAGGAACGATTATGTGCGCGAAGGATTAATGAATGCAGTTGCAAACTCGGTAAAGCAAATTATACCACAGCACATGCTGGATGCTCGTCTGAAAAAATTTGCCATAAAATTATAACAAGATGAACAGCAAAGTATCGCCAACAAAAATCAGAGCATCACTTTATAAAAAGTTGGTTTTGCCGCTGTTCATCTTAGGTGCTATACTTACTATTGGCTTTTTTGGATATATTTATATCGAAGGATTTACGCCTATAGAATCTATCTACATGATTGTAATTACTTTTGCAACAATAGGCTATGGCGAAATACATGAATTATCGGAGGCGGGTCGAATTTTTACAATATTTCTTATCATTACCGGCTTTTCGGTGGGTTTTTACCTTATTGGTAAAATCTCGGAATTTGTGATAGATGGCGAATTAGCAAAATTAATAAAAATCAGAAAAATGAATAAGTCGCTCAAAGAATTACATAACCATTACATTGTTTGTGGTTATGGCAAAACGGGACGAAAAGTAGTAGAAGATCTCTTGGCTAAAAATAAAAAAGTTATACTTATTGAAGATAATGCCGAAAGAAATGAAAAACTAAAAGATTTTTACAACGAGAATCTGATTCATATTGTGGGCGATGCCACCAGCGACGAAGTGCTTTTGCATGCTGGCATCGAGAAGGCAAAATTCTTGATTGCAGTACTTACAACCGATGCAGAGAACCTTTTTGTAACACTTAGTGCCAAAGATTTTAATAAAAACATAAAAGTAATTACCCGAATAGAAGAAACAAATTCGACTGGAAAGTTTAAAAAGGCGGGCGCCGATTATATCATTTCACCTATCGAAATTGCTTCGGAGCGCATTGTGTCGATTGCAACAAGTGGTAGCGATTTTTTTAGCTTTATGGAATTTGCCGAAAGTAAAGAAGAGCTTCACGAATATAAATTTGGGATGGTACAAATAGCCGAAGGAAGCGATTTGATTGGCAAAACGTATCGTGAAGCTAATTTACCACAACGTACTCATTTAGTGGTGATAGGTTATTACTCGCTGTTGGACCAGCTGCAAGTAAACCCAAAAGCAGACAATAAAATTGAGTTGGGTGATAAACTATTGGTCTTTGGGCTCGAACATCAAATAAATGATTTGAAGCAAATTGCTAAAAGCTAAAAAAGTGCTGCGAAAAATAATTTTTCGCAGCACTTTTTTTATTTTATTTCACTATAATAGTTGGATTAAATTTTAGGTCGCAATTCTCAACCTATCAATTTAGTCCGATTCTTTTAAATGAAAGAGTTTTGGTATTAAAAAATAGTTAGATTACTATTTCTCCAACCGTTTCATAGCCTCTATAGTAGCTTCGCGGCTGCTGAAAGCCGAAAAACGCACAAAACCTTCGCCACTTAATCCAAATCCAGCACCGGGAGTTGTAACGATATTTTTTTCTTTCAGTAAATAATCGAAATACTCCCAGCTACCCATACCTTCGGGAGCTTTAGCCCACACATAAGGAGCATTTTTGCCTCCATAAACGGTATATCCCGCTTTTACCAACGCTTCTCGAATAATACGAGCATTTTCGGTGTAAAATTCAATCAATGCCTTCACCTGTTTTTTTCCTTCTGGGCTGTAAGTAGCTTCGGCAGCACGCTGAACCACATACGAAGTGCCATTAAATTTTGTGCTGTGACGACGATTCCATAATTTATTCAACGCTACTTTTTCTCCATTTTCCGACAATGCCATTACGGTTTTTGGAACCACTGTATATGCACATCGTGTACCGGTAAATCCAGCTGTTTTCGAAAAACTGCGGAACTCAATAGCCACTTCGCGCGCTCCTTCAATTTCGTAGATGCTATGTGGCACATTCTCTTCGGTAATAAATGCCTCATAGGCAGCATCAAACAGAATAATTGCGTTATTTGCTTTAGCATAATCAACCCAAACTTTGAGTTGAGCGTGCGTAAGCGTTGTTCCCGTAGGATTATTTGGGTAGCAAAGATAAATCAAATCCACTTTTTCGGTTGGCAATTGCGGCACAAAATCATTATCAGCATTACAAGGCAAATACACCAAATTGCTCCACACATTTTGCTCGTTTGGTTCACCCGCACGTCCACCCATGGCATTGGTATCTACATACACTGGGTAGCTTGGGTCGGTAATAGCCACACGATTATTTACGCTGAAAATATCACCAATATTACCTGTATCGCTTTTTGCACCATCGCTAACAAAAATCTCATCAGCATCTATATCTAAGCCATTAGCCGCATAGTCGTTAGCAACTATTGCATCGCGCAAAAAGGCATAACCCTGCTCGGGGCCATAACCGCGAAAAGTTTCGGCATGTCGTTGTTCTTCAGCCGCTTTAATTAATGCATCTACCGCAGCATCGGGTAGAGGCAAACTCACATCGCCAATTCCCATACGAATAATTGACGCTTCGGGATTCGCTTCTTTGTGCTGTAATACGCGTTTTGCAATTTCCGAAAACAAGTAAGTTGACGGTATTTTAATAAAATTGTCGTTAATTTGTGCCATATATTTTTTTTAGTTTATAGTAAATAGTTTATAGTTTATAGAGAGGAGTTTCTTGTAGATAGTTTGTAACTTATAGTGATTTTTTTTTACTATAAACTGTAAACTAAAGTATCTCTCCTTCAAAAACCGTTGTAGCTCCTCCCGTTAGATACACATGATTATCAGCTTCTTTCCATTCGATAGTAAGCTCACCACCAATGAGTTCTACTTTTGTTTTACGATCATTTATGTCATTTAGCACACCCGCTACTACAGCTGCGCAAGCACCCGTGCCGCAAGCTAATGTTTCGCCAGAACCACGCTCCCAAACGCGCATTTTGACATGCGATTTGTCGACTACTTCAATAAATTCGGTATTCGTGCGATTTGGAAAAGCTGCTACATTTTCGACAATTGAACCAATTTTAAGTAAATCTAATTCGTGAATTCCATTAGCAAATATCACTGCATGAGGATTTCCCATCGAAACAGCTGTAATGTTGTAGGTTAATTCGTCGGAGTATTTGAGTTCCTTATTTACAATTTGCTTTTCGTCGAAAATAGTAGGAATACTTAAACCGTTTAATATTGGCTCTCCCATATCCACCGTTACTTTTTCAACGGTATTATCCTTACCAATAAAAAGCTCCAACACCTTTACACCCGCAAGCGTTTCGAGCGATACTGAAGTTTTGGTAGTTAAACCTTTATCGTACACATATTTGCCAATACAACGCGAAGCATTTCCGCACATTTCCGATTCGGAACCATCGGCATTGAACATACGCATACGGAAATCGCAAGTATCAGATGGTAAAATCATTACCAATCCGTCTGCACCAATGCCCTTGTGGCGATCGCTGTATTTTATCGAAAATTCAGCTGGGTTTTCTATTTTTTCGGTAAAGCCATTCACGTATATATAATCGTTTCCGATACCGTGCATTTTGGTGAATTTCATCTTATTTCGTTTTTTAAAAGTGTGCAAAAGTAAGCATATTTTCGATAAGGAAAAAAGAAATCAGTTCCAAGTTCGGCTTAAAAGATATTATTTATTTAAATTGACAGACAAATGACTATTTTAGTTTAAAAATATCATTTTTCGGCTATATATAAAGCCAAATTATAACAAACAACATAAATATTGGACATTAATAAATTATTTCCACATTAAATACAATTGTTTGTTGTAAATTTGTGAACATTAAATCAATAAAATTGTTTTATTAAAATATATTTTCAACAATTTGTGAAATATTATTTTTAAATTTTATTTTTAAATCCTTTTAAATTATATTTGATATGAAAAAAATCACTTTACTCGTTTTATTATTATTATTATTGAATTTAATTACTTTAGTAAGTTTTTCACAAACTACTTTTTCGTGGAGAAACGACCAAGCCCCTACAAGTGGTCAATGGAATGTTTATAGTTATTGGTGGAATGGTTCAGGTGCTGCACTACCTGGAGGAGGTGAAATTTTATATTTGGATGGTAGTGTTGGCACTACTATGACAAATGATTTACCGTCTACAAATAGACATAAAATTATATTTGGTGCAGGCGGTTCTTCTCGAACTATAAATGGATCAACAGAAAATACGTTTTATGATTATGGGGGTTCTAAACCAAAGATTGAAAACAATTCATCCAACGTTCAAACAATAAACTTTCCTTTTAAGATTGGAAACTCCAATGGATTTGAATTAAATCCAACAAATGCAGATTTGACAATAACTGGAGCTTTAAATCGCAATGGCTATACTTTGTGGGCGTATAGTGGGAATTCTAAGATTTTAAAAGTTCAAAGTGCATTTACTGGTGGAGGTGATATTTTTTTACTAACTGGAACTAATATGGAAATTGGAACAAATGGTTCTATTGTTGGTGGTGTTGTTTATGTTGAAAATGGTAGCTTAAAATTTACAGGCAATGGAAATTTGAGTACGACTACAGATGTTCGGTTAAGTGCTACAAAAACAATGGATTTAAACAACGTGAATATAACCATTAAATCTGTAGCCGAGAGAGGCACATCGAACAACGGGACAATAACACTTGGATCTGGGTATTTAACGTTAGCAGGTGGATGGAGCGGAATTTTATATCAAAATTCAATTTCTGGAACTGGAGGTATAATAAAACAAGGGACTGGTACTTTAGCAATCTACGGAACACAATCATATACTGGTACTACAACCATTGAAGGTGGCGTTTTATCAGCCTCTACAGCCTTATCTAGCTCAACCATTACAGTAAAAAATGGAGCCACATTTTCAGTTACAGATAATATTTCCGTAAATGACTTAGTTATAGAAAATGGAGCTATTTTAGATATTACAACAGGTAAAGTACTTACAATAAATGGTAAATTAACAATTTCAGGTAGTTATACGTTATCTGGTGGTGGAAAAATTGCTGCTGGAACTACTGGAACTATTGAATTTTCAGGAACTAGCGAACAATTTTTATCAGGTACTGATATTTCGGGTAGTTTGAAAATACTACAAATAAATGCAGGCTCTAAATTAACCACTTCAGGAACAGTTACTGCCGCAACATTGAATTTGAAGAGTACTTCTATTGATGGAACTGCCACACTAAAGAATAATGGAACTTTAACTGCCACAACTACCAATGTCGAACAATACTTATCCGATATTACTTCACCAAGTAATTTTAGGAACTGGTATATTTCAAGTCCGGTTTCGGCTGCAGATGGAAACGTAATTACCGGAACTGCAAGCAATGAATTATACAATCGAAACGAATCGAACAATACTTACCCTACAGCTACATCGTTTGTAGCTGGACGTGGCTACGTTGCAAAAATTGCAGTTGGTAATAGTAAGTTTTATACATTTACGGGTGGAACTTTAAATAATGGTGAGGTTACTGTGCCAATTTCGCGTACAACTTCAATTACCAAAGAAGGATTTAATTTGGTTGGAAATCCTTTTCCTGCGCATTTAAAATGGTTACAAACCACAGCCGATACCTATGGCCTAATGACAACTATTTGGTATAGAACTTATAACAGCGGATATTCATTCCAAACCTACAATGCACAAGGCGACTTGGGAGTTCCACTAAACACTTCTGGATATATTCCACCAATGCAAGCTTTTTGGGTGCGTAAAATTGCGGCTGGTAGTGATAACTTGGTATTGAATTCATCGAATGCCGAACATAAAACCGGCAACCCACTACGAGTACCTGCACAACAAAGTGGCGTTGCTAACAAGATTTTACGTTTAGAAGTGCAATCGAATGCAAATGTGGATGAAGCTTTGATTTATTTTAATGCGAATGCTTCTAACAATTTTGATGGATACGATTCACCAAAATGGTTTAATCTTTACGATACAATTCCAGAGATTTATACTGTTGCCGAAGCCGAAAAACTAGTTATTAATGGTTTCAATAACATTCAGTTAGATTCTGAAATTCCCTTAGGTTTCCGTACAGGAAATACGGATGCTAATCATACTTTCAAATTAAAAGCTACTCAACTACTAAATTTTGGAACTGAAACAGAGTTGGTGCTGATTGATAGAAATGGTAGTACTACCGAAACCATATTGAATGAGGGTTCGGAATATAGTTTTAATGCGACAACAGTTAATACCACCGACCGCTTTAGCTTGGTTTTCAGGTCTAAAGGTACTTCAACAGGTGGCTGCTGCTTCAGTACTTTCGAAAATAAAATACGGATTCAGAAAAACGAAACAAATCAGATTGTAGTAAATTACGACAACGAATCTTTGAAAAATGCTACTATTGAAGTTTTCAATGCTGCTGGTCAGAAATTAGTTCAACAAAATATTAAGAGCACTACTACATTAGTATCAGCTGCATTTAAAGCAGGTGTATATTTGGTTAAAATTCAGTCAGAAGGCA
>CAMDNO010000185.1 GCA_945902955.1 Porphyromonas cangingivalis | reverse complement strand
TTTTCGGGAGTGAATCCTGATTTGAATGAGGTGAAACTGTCTTTTGAGAAACATTGCAACAAATCGTTCGACAATTTCAATTCGGCTTATCGTTTACTTTTGGGTGAAGAGTATATTGCAAATTATCCCAAAGACGATTTAGCCGAATCTAAAATTGAATATATTGTGAATGGTTGTCAAAAGAAAAATCTTCCCATTTACCTCTTTATCGACGAATACGACAACTTTACGAATACCATTTTAAGTCAGCATGGCAACCAAACTTACGCTGACATTACGCACGGCAATGGATTTTTACGTCTGTTTTTTAATAAAATAAAATTAGCAACAACTGCTAAAAATGCTTCTCTTAAAAAGATATTTATCACCGGCGTTTCACCTGTAACCTTAGATGACGTAACGAGTGGATTTAATATTGCAGATAATATTTGCAAAAATCCAAGATTTAATGCAATTATTGGTTTTACCGAAGAGGAGGTAATAACAATATTGAATTATTACAGAAGCGAAGGTTTGATTAATGAACCTATCGAAAACTTGCTGCAAGTGATGCGCGAGTGGTATAATAATTATTGCTTTGCCGAAGAAAAACTGAACCAAAAAATTTATAACTCCGACATGGTGTTGTATTTTGTAAAAAACTACCTCGAAGCTGGAGTACTACCTAAAAATTTGATCGACAATAATATCCGTATCGATTATAGCAAATTGCGCCACCTAATAATTTTGGATAAAAAGGTAAACGGCAATTTCTCAACCATCAAAAAAATAGCCGAAGAAGGCGAAATTTCTACCAATATCGTTACGTCCTTTCCAGCCGAGAAACTGACAGCTCGCGAAAATTTCGTTTCGCTACTTTATTATTTCGGAATACTTACTATCGATAGAGTAGAAAGAGGAATTATTATACTTAAAGTGCCTAATTTGTCTATCCGAACTGTATTATTTTCTTATCTGGTAGAGGGTTTTAGCGAGGCTGAAATCTTTAATATAGATTTGTTTTCGTTAGTGAAAATGGGTGAAATAATGGCTTACGATGGCAATTGGCGACCATTTTTCAACTACTTTTCGCAGCAAATCAACAAACAAACTTCTGTGCGCGACTTTATTGAGGGTGAACGCACTGTGCAGATGTTTCACCTTGTTTACTTGAATTTGCTCAATTATTACACCGTGCACTCCGAAGCCGAAATGAGTAAAGGTTTTCCAGATTTATGGTTAGCACCAAATTTTATAGCGCATCCCGAAATGCAGCATTGCTACATTGTGGAACTTAAATACGTAGCTCGTAACTCCGAAGCAGATGCTAAAAACCCGGATTCGGTACTGGTGAAACAACTCACTGCCGAAGCCAACGCTCAACTCCAGCGTTATGCCACCGACACTCGCATTCTGGCTTCGGTAGGTACCACCACACTACATTTGCTACGAGTTATTTATTGCGGATGGGAAATGGTAAGTTGCGAAGAGGTTTTGCTTTAATTTTTAACTACTACTTTTGGGAAAATGGAATTCAAGTTTTTTTTCCAAAAAAAAATAGTATCTGAAAGAAAAATAATCAAATAATTTGCATATTTATAAAATTATTTTGTATATTTTTTCATTTTGTTTTATGCTTATCCTGTACTCATCCTGTACTTATCCTATACTTAACTTATACTTATTTCGCATTGGTATATTTATTCGTATTTGCATGAAAGTAAATAGCTTGTTATTGGAGTAGCTGGTATAATCCACCATAAATCTCCTAAACTGTAAAAGGTACTATTTGCGATTTCCTTTCATTTATATATCCCGCTAAATACTCTTGCTCGGTTTGCCCGGGTGTGGGGATGAATTCAACTTTATCCAAACATTTTAGTACATGCAAATCCATTATGGTGGAATAGCCCGAGCGTGCAATAATCTTTTTTGCACCGATTAAATATTGCGCTAATTCAATATCTGGCAGATGTGAAACGAATGTTCTATTTTCATTTTCGATAAACTGATTATTTACAGTTGGTTTTCCACAAACGATAAGTACTTTTTCGATTGATTTTTGATATTTTTGGGTTATAAACTTTTCGAATAAGGTACGTTGAGGTTCAATGCCCGAAACTAAGGCAACAACATCGAAATGCGAATTTGGCATATAATTTTCTGGAGCTAAAAATCGCGATAGTATGCCAATGAATTTGGCATTTTTGGGGAAAGGATATTTGTGTGCTAAATCGCCCGAAAGTCCACCATTTACCTCATAATCTGGTATCCAGCATTCATTATATTGATTAATAATTTGTCTGTGAAGCCACCAAGCCAAGGGTTCAAAAAATTTCAACCACTTGGGCATTTTTATCATAAACTGATGCGTTATGTAAATGCTGCGTGTTTTTTTTGTCCAAAGTCCAAAACGATTATCGGAAATGACGAGGTCGAAATGTTCCGCTCTTAATAAAGTATCTAACCACTTGTTTTCATGGTAAATACCTTTTATTATTTGGGGGAAATTGCCCGCCATTGCCCAAATTTGAGAGTTTCCGGCAGCGTAGCGAATGGAATAGGAGGGAATCTCCAGTATTTTGAGGTGAGGAAAAGCTTGTTTTAAAAACGCCATTGGATAACCATCGGATGCAAGCACAACATCATGACCTTCAGCAATATACTTGCTAATTAGTGGTACACAACGAGTGGCATGTCCTAAACCCCAATTGAGTGGGCAAATCAAAATTTTCATCCTGCCACCGACACTTCAAAACCGGCAGCTCTTGCTCGCTCGGCAATAGCATTTAATTCGTCGACTTCTACTTTCTGTATGCTTTGGATAGGTGTATCGCGGTCGATAGAATAAATCATGACCTGCTTTGGACGAATTTTTTCGAGTGCTTCTATCCATGCATTTACCTCAATATCAGTGGTATTATCAATTTTTTCTCCTTGATGTTCACCGCGTAAAAACATGGTTTGTATGATCAAATTTCCTTCAAACTTTTGCAATTCAGCTATCAACCAAGCTACATCTATATGTTTACCAACAGGTTGGTCCATTAATTTCATGGTGCGATCGATGGCCGAATCGAATTTAAGGATATTATTATCAACCTTTTGCAAGGCACTGAAAATGTGTGGTTTGTGTACGCGAGTTGAGTTTGACAGAACACTAACCTTTGCGCTGGGGCAAAGCTCATTACGCAGCGCGATGGTGTCGTCGATAATTCCTTCAAAATCGGGGTGTAAGGTTGGTTCACCGTTACCAGCAAAAGTAATTACATCGGGTAATTCGCCAGCGGCAACCATAAGGCTAAGCTTTCGAGTGAGAATAGCTTTCACCTCGTTGCGCATTGGGTAATTAAATTCCTTCATGGTGGTGTTAAATCCGCATTCGCAGTAAATGCAATCGAAAGAGCAAATTTTAGCATCTACGGGTAATAAATTTACGCCCAGCGAAAGCCCCAACCTACGACTGTGGATGGGGCCAAAAGTAACCTGATCGAAAAGATTTTGCATAATGATTTTTTTAAAAACGATAGAACCACGAACACGATGGCAATGGAAAACTTGTGTCTTCGGATGAAGTATTAGAGCCGGTATTGAATATTTTTATAGTATTTAATGAAATTTGAAAAGCACTGTTTTCTTTGGTTTGGAAACGCATGCCTGGCATTAAAATCAAAACGGTAGCATGATCAAATCCATCTTTTACAACGTAGCGTATGTCGGTACCCGTATAGGTTGAGTTTACAAAAGTTGTTTTAATCGAAGCAAAGTTCAACATACTATCGAAAATAAAACTTGCTTTGGAGCCAACTTTTTTTATGCCCGAAAATGAAAAAACAGGGCCGTGGGCTGGATAAGTTGGACGCGAAATAAGTGCATTATTATAATCGGATGAAGTGTAATATATTCCTTCAGGAGCTTCTGATTCGTCCACACCTGGAACCAAATAGCCATAACCTGCCCCAATAGTAACATTATCTTTTGGAGTGCCATAAGTTACATTTCCGTAATGAAGTCCACCCCAAGTTTTCATATTATTAATATATCCTGAATTGCCTAATAAAGTACCTATTGAGTAGTTTAATTTTGAATTTTTGGTGCTAAAGCTGTATTTTGCCGAAACAACAAACGGACTTACTATCCAAGAAGTGAGAATGCCCAGACTAAAATTATCGCTCAAAGCAAAATGCACTTCAGGGCCATATAAGTTAATGCGAGCGTAATTCATTCCTTTTTTTACAGGTAAAGCATTGGTAGTAAAGATATAACGGGTTACAAAAGGACCTGCCGAAAAATATTCGCCCCGAATTATTGCCCGCGTGTCGCTGATTTTTTCGATGGCTCTAATATCTGCTTTTGGGATATAAATTTTTCCTAATTTTTCTGTATTTATAAGCACCTCTCTACCATCGTCCATTAAAATGCAACCTACATATTCGATATTGTTGTTTTTTACAATTAAGTAAAGTTGCTCGTTATCAATGGAGTCCATTAAAACTGACTCGGTTGGGGTAGTAGCATTTACATCAAATGTAATAAATACAAATGCTAACATAGCAGCTTTTAAAATGACAGGAATGTTTTTCATAATTTCTAACTTCTAATTTTTATTTTTTTTTAATTAGATGGATATTATTGCCAAATCGATGCAAATGTAATTGATTATTTTAATTAAAAAAAAATTAATTTTTCAGAGGACGTTTTTTTATCATGCCTCCTTTGGCATCTTTTATACTGTGCATTATTATAAATGCCTCACTATCAATTTTATCTACTTCATTCTGAAGCTTCGATAACTCTAAACGAGTGAGTAACGTATACACTATGTCGGTTTTCTTTAGTGGTTCTCCCCGTTTGGCAAATCCTTTTTTACCCAAATATACGGTGCATCCTCGTCCTAAATTCTCGATAATCGCTAACCGAATTTCGTCGCTTTTGTCCGAAATTATGGTAACACCCACAAATTCTTCGAGACCTGTAACTACAAAATCAACCGTTTTGGCAGCCGACATATACGTGAGCATGGCATACATAGCAATTTCGACCGAAAAAACATAAGCAGCAAATGAGAATATAATTACATTGAATAGGAGAATGACATCGCCAATGGTAAGTGGTAGTTTTCGACTTATAAATACTGCCAGTACTTCGGTGCCATCAATTACCGAACCGCCACGAATGGCTAACCCGATACCGGCTCCCAAAAAGAATCCACCAAAAACAGCAATCAATAATTTATCGTCGGTAACCGTAAACGAAGGAATAAAATGGACTGCAATAGCTAAAACAATTACAGCTACAATACTTTTCAGCGCAAACTGTTTACTAATAGCTGTAAATGCTAATAATAGAAATGGCAAATTGATACCAACCAACAAGATAGGAAACGAAATGTGTGTCAACTCATTCGCAATAAGCGATATACCCGTAACGCCACCATCTATAAACGAATTGGGAAGTAAAAATCCTTTCAGACCAATACCTGCCGATATTACACCTGCCAAAATAAGAAAACTATCTTTTATAAGTTGGCTAATGTCGATTTGTGCTTTACGCTTTTCTATCTCAAACTGCTTACCTACAACTTCTTTTTTTAGTCGTTTTTTAACAACTTCATGTAATATATATTGATATATTTTGGTCATTCAATCAAATTTTTATAATTATTCTTTCGCCTAAGTTTTTTGAAAGTTGTTTTTTTATTTCGTCTTTCTCAGCCATTTCGCGCATTATCTCGTCTACTCGCGCGTTATTTTTGGCATCAGAAGCCGCTTTCAATTCAATTAACTTTTGTCTAACTTCATCCAAAATCAAACTATTTTTATATTCAAAAATAACTCTTTGTACTAACTCACTCAAACGATCGATGTCGGTTTCTACTTTTTTAATTTTCGAATGTACCTTACTGAGCGTATATTTTTCGGTTACTAAATCTGCTGTGAGCTGACTTATCTGCGAATTGGGATGGTAAAGAAAAAAACGCTCCGGGTTAAATGATTCGTCGCTGCAATGCGCTTTGTATTCGTCAAATATTAATTGATGCAATGGATTCTGAAATCCAAGTTGATCACGCTCCAGCTCTTCGGTAATAAAAGTTGAAACTAAAACAGGCTCGGTTCTGGCAATATCGGCATAATACAAAATATGGCTTCCATAACGGATTAGAATTTGAATAATACTGCGCTCTTCTTTGTCGAATTTCGAGTTCGTAGCACTTCCAAATTCCGCTTGGTTAAAGTTGGGGGTAGCTGCTTCGGTTACATTTGCTGTACGAACACTTGCTTTTTCGTGTTCGGTGGTTTTTAATTTATTTATTTCGTGGTAAAGCATTGCCTCGTCTACATTGAGCAAAGCGCCACATTCTTTTACATATTCCGAACGGATTACTGAGTTTGGAATAATAGAAATGCTTCGAACAATGTCACTAACCAATCCAGCTCGTTTCACAGGGTCGCTTCCGGCATCTTTTAATAAAAGATTTGTTTTGAAACGAATAAAATCGGCTGAATTCTTTTCGACAAATTCAATAAAATCGGCTGCATTGTGTTTGCGTGCAAACGAATCGGGGTCGTCGCCATCGGGGAGGAGCAATACCTTTATATTAAGTCCTTCTTCCAATAATAAATCGATACCCCGAATAGATGCTTTTATTCCAGCTGCATCGCCATCGTAAATAACGGTAACATTTTCGGTAAATCGGTGAATCAGTCGAATTTGTCCGGGTGTTAAAGACGTTCCCGACGAAGCTACCACGTTTTCGATACCACTTTGATGCATCGAAATAACATCGGTATATCCTTCTACTAAAAAGCAGCGATCTTGTCGAACAATGGCTTGCTTTGCAAAATAAATTCCATAAAGTTCTGAGCTTTTGTGGTAAATTTCCGATTCGGGCGAGTTGACGTATTTGGCCATTTTGTCGTCCTTTTTCAGGATGCGACCGCCAAAAGCAACTACTTTGCCCGATAGCGAATGTACGGGAAACATAACGCGCCCTCGAAAACGATCGGTAAGCTGACCACTTTCGTTTTCGAGTGTAAGCCCCGTTTTTACTAAATATTCTTTGTTGTAACCTGCTTTTATGGCTGTTTGAGTAAAGGCATCGCGCAGTTCGAGGCTATAACCCAACTGAAATTTCTGAACTATATCGTCGCGAAAACCGCGTTCACGAAAATAGGCAAGTCCAATTGATTTTCCATCGATGTGATTTAGAAGCGTTGCCGAAAAGTGTTTTTGAGCAAATTCGTTGACCAAAAACATACTTTCGCGGTCGTTGCGAGCCGCCAGTTCCTCGGGCGAAAATTCACGTTCTTTAAATTCAATATTGTATTTGCGGGCTAAAAATTTGAGCGCTTCGTAATACGAAATTTGCTCGTGCTCCATTATAAAATGAACCGAATTGCCTCCTTTACCACAACCAAAGCACTTAAAAATTCCCTTTGCAGGGGATACAGTAAACGAAGGCGTTTTTTCTCCATGAAAAGGGCATAGCCCAAGTAAATTGACACCACGTTTTTTGAGTGTGATATAATCCGATATAACATCCTGAATTTGAGCTGCATCGGTAATTCTGTCAATAGTAGCTTGGTCGAGCATGGAATGGTATATTTTATTTTTTAATTGTAAAAATCGATTACAAAGCTACTCAATTTTTTTTGGAAATTAAAAATAAAAATAGGAAATAGCTTGCACAATAGTATGTAAATTTCAATTTTTGATTATCTAAAATGCGCAAAATTAATCGTATAGCTATAAATGTTTCATTAAAAGTATTTTAATTCAAAAAAAAGTATTATATTTGCGCCCTCAAATTGAAAGCATTAACAAACAAGTGTATTCACTAAATTAAGGAGGAAACAAGCAATAGCTAAACAATTATTTATCAAGCCTAATAGGGGCAGGGAGAAGGAACAACCCAACAGAATTAACGAGAAAATTAAAGGCGTTAAAGAAGTGCGTTTGGTGGGCGATAATGTTGAACAAGGCATTTATCCGTTCGAGCAAGCCATGAAAATTGCTGATGATTTAGAGTTAGATTTGGTTGAAATCTCTCCAACAGCTGTTCCCCCAGTTTGTCGTGTTGTTGATTATCAAAAGTTTCTTTACATGATTAAAAAACGTGAAAAGGAACAAAAAGCTAAAACGGCCAAAGTTATTTTAAAAGAAATACGCTTTGGACCTCAAACCGACGATCACGATTACGACTTTAAACTGAAACATGCCAAAGAATTTCTCAAAGAAGGTTGTAAAGTAAAAGCCTATGTGTTTTTCAAAGGTCGTTCCATTCTTTTCAAAGAACAGGGCGAAATGCTTTTAGCTCGCTTTGCAAACGACTTGGAAGATTTTGCAAAAGTAGATCAATTGCCTCAGTTGGAAGGTAAACGCATGATTATCATGTTTTCACCCAAAAAAGGAAAATGATTTTTATTATCAATTAAATATATAAACAATGCCAAAAATGAAAACTAACTCCGGTGCCAAAAAAAGGTTTACCCTTACCGGAACAGGAAAAATTAAAAGAAAACATGCTTTTAAACGTCACATTTTGACTAAAAAAACAACAAAACAAAAACGTA
>CAMDNO010000184.1 GCA_945902955.1 Porphyromonas cangingivalis | reverse complement strand
GGATTGTTTGTTTCGGCTATTACACCACCATTACCACTCACAATAGCCCAAGATCCAGTGCCCGAAGCAGGTGTATTTCCTTCTAAGGTAGTAGTTGTAATTTGAGGAGTAACATTTTGATCAATTCCGGCATTTGCAACAGAAGGTTGAGGAACACAATCGGTAGCTTGCCATTCGTACCAATTTCCGTTTTTATATACATTAAAATTTTTGGTTGTCTCGTTAAAAATCAGCAATCCTTCTTTGGGTTGCAAAATTGCATTGCGCTGATTATCTGTGATTTTAGGTAAGGTCTCAGCGGTTTTGGCATGCAAAGCATAAGGCACACTCATAAGCTCAGTTGTACCTGAAATAGTATAATTATTTCCACCAGTTGGGTCGGTTTCAGTTTTAATAAAAAAAGGCCCTTTTGCCCAATCAATTTCCGAAAAAATACCAGAAACAAGTGTTCCAGTGCCTATTTCGATGCTAATAAGTCCGTTGTCGTTAGTGGTTGGTGTATGCGTTTCGCTGTAAACAACCGTTCCCATTACTTCGGTCTGAATGATACTTATTTTCATCCCTAATTGTTTGTTTGCCAAAATCTGTCCATTCTCATTCCGCATGGCAGCTTGATAACTCATTTTTTCGGGGGTTTGAGCATATAATGCAAATGCAACTACTGTGGCTGCAAAAAAGCTGATTAATTTTTTCATTGTTGTTAATTTTTTATTACTTTAAAAGTCTTTAGTTCGTTATTATTCTCAAGTATAATCAAAAAATAAGTAGCAGGCGAAAACTGTCTCATATCAATCTGTAAATCACTACTAATAAACCTTTTAATGCCCACTGTTTTTCCGGTAATATCTACTATTTTCACTTGGAGTGATGGTACTGAATATTTATCAGAATTTACATTGAGTTTTAAATTGTCCTTTACCGGATTAGGATAAGCAACTACCGATAAATTAATATCTGTTGCGTCAGTTATTTCCGTAACTGTTGATATAATATACACTTGTTGAGCACCTTGAAGTATCGTTTTGCTACCATCGCTCATTGTACTATAAACAAGCTGCCCCACCGAATAGCTCTGCGAGCCACCAACGCCGGTTGCTTTACCACCCGAAGTATTAACACTCACTTGTGCAAAGGCCGAAAAACTTATCAGCACCATACAAAAGCAGATACTTTCAATTTTTTTTGAAACAATAATATTCATGTGTTTATAATTTGGTTATTATTTATATATTTTTTTTTGTGAAAATAAAAACTCACACGTCCGATAGATTACCAAGAAAATTATTTACCCGACAAAATTACATTACACGCACAAAACACTACTGCCAAAACGTAAAAATATTTGCCAAAAGGTAAAAACTTTCATCAAAAAAGGGCTAAAAATGCCGTTTGGGGGATATTTAGTCCTCTTTGAATCCATTATTTCAAAAAAAATGGTGTTTCAAGCGAAATCCATGTTTGCATAAGGTTGAAAGCCAAAGCAAAGAAAATCGGTCGCTTCTACGCCACTTGAAGTATGAATTTATTATCTTTCTTCAAGTCGAATAGCGACGACCGATTTGATACCAGCATGGGGTTTCAACCTCATGCAAAAATGACGATTTGATACGAGCATGGGATTTCAACCTCATGCAAAAAAGATAATTTGTATTTTTAATTTATTTATAATCGTTACATTTGAATATATTTTCTATATTTGCATGTAAAATATCATTATATTATTTTGAACTTGTTCTGCCAAAAGGTAAAAAGTTAAGCTATAACACTCAAAAAAATCACAATGATTCGAACTTTAATACTTTTATCGCCTGTATATGTTTCGCTTTTTTGGTTCGTTTCACTTCAAAGCAATAGAAAAAAGGAGTGTGTTCCTTCGCGCATGTTAAGTTACTTTTTACTGATTGCTGCAATAAGCTTTTTTGGACAATACCTGTTTTTTGCTCCTTATCCCGATATTTTTCCTTACTGGGAACCTCTTTTGGCACTGTTTGGTGGCATTGCTTTTCCTATCTATTATATTTATTTCCGACTGCTAACCATCGACGAAAAATTTACGCTTCGCAAACATGCTAAATTCCTCATTGTTCCACTACTTATAGCCATTGTTTACACCGCAGGTATTTTGTTCACACCTTTTGAGCAATACAAAGCTTGGCTTTACAATGACAGCTTGTATCCCGATTCGCCTCAAATTCAGTTTTTGGGAGTTATGCGGCAAATTATTAAACTCACTTTTCTTGGGTTACTCGTTATTACTTATTTTTTGAACCGAAGTTTGCTTCGTAAATATGCCGACAAAGCAGAGCAATATTATTCCGATATACAGGATGGCAGAAACAACAATGCCAAACGTATCAATTACTTTCTACTAATTATGACCGTTAGTACATTTATTGCACACATTGTAGGGCGCCAAATGCTTTTGCCAAGCGATGTAATTATAGGTTCTATATGGATAATATTTTCCATTTCAATATATGGCATTGGTTATATGGGATTTACACAAAAAGCCATCAATCCAACTTATGAAGCTCAAACTAATTTACCTCAAATTATAATTAGCGAATTGGAAGATGAAAATCTTAACTTTTCGCAGCAAGTAATTTTAAAAAAGTTGGTAGATGCCTTTGAGCAAGAGAAGATTTTTTTGAAAAGCAATTTGAATATCATGGATGTTGTACAGCGCGTGGGCACAAACCGAAGCTATATTTCTGCCTTAATCAACAAACAATACAATCAAAATTTTTGTGCTTTCGTAAATTGGTATCGCATGCGTGAACTCGAACGCTTAATTGAATATAATCCAGCCATTAGCAACGAACAATTAATAGAAAAAAGTGGTTTCGGATCTTTTAACTCCATGAAACGTACCATCGAAACAAGCACGGGACTCTCAATACAAGTTTGGAAAAATAAATTCGGAAAAATGGCTGTCTAACTACATAAACCGTTTGAATGTAGCTATTTTTATGTCGTAACAATTATTGAAACTATTCTACTTTTCTACTTTTAATTTTGAAATTGACGAAAAAAATAAAAAAAACTCATTTTTGATAAAAATATTTTGTTTAAAACTGAAAAATTATAAAAAATAAAATTACATTTGTTATTCCAAATTCGAAAGTAAAATCATTATTGTAATAAATACGACAAAAAAACATGAAACTAACATGACAAAATTTAATTTTTTGCAGTATTAGCAAACGATTAAATTTTTGTTTTTGTGAGTTCTATCTAACAATTAATATAAACAATTATAAGCGTATGAAAACAAAAATCACCATTCTCGGTCTTTTCATTTTTGCAGTAAGTTGCATTCAAGCACAAGAAAAAAGCGAAGTAAACATCTCTTTAGGGGCAGATTTGGCTTCTTCGTACGTGTGGCGTGGTTTTCAACAAGGCACAATGCCGGCAGCACAGCCTTGGGGCGAATTGTCGTACAAAGGTTTTACGCTTGGCACGTGGGGTAGTTACGAACTTGGAGGTACTAACAAAGAAATAGACATATACGCCAAATATACACTATCAAATTTTTCTTTGCAGTTTGTCGATTTGTTCTTTCCCGGTTTTGTAGGGCTAAATCAAGATTTTTTTAATTTTAAAAATTCCGAAACAGGGCACGCAGCCGAGTTAGCACTCAGTTATAATGGCTCCGAAACCATTCCTTTTTCAGTATACGGTGGAATGATAGTGTATGGCGTTGCCATTGACCCTAAAGTTTCAGATTTGACTAAAGTGAACAAATCAACCTATTTCGAAATCAACTATTTAGGTAAAGCAAATGATTTGAATTACAATATCTTTGCAGGTTTTACACCCTCGCAAAGCGTGTTATATGCCACTACGGAATTTTCGTTTATCAATGTAGGTTTTAGTGTGAAAAAAGCTGTCAAAATAACCGACCAATTTTCCGTACCACTCAAACTTACCGTAGCTGCTAATCCAAATGCTAATAAATTATTTTTAGCAATGATAGCCTCTTTTTAAAATTACCTTATGAAAAATTTTAGAATCATGAAAAACAACATCCTTACTACATTTGTAATGGTAATTCTTGCTCTGTCGTTTGTAGCATGCACTACCAATTCGCCCGAAAAAAAATTAGAATTATTAAGCGCAAAAGCCGAAAAAATTAGCGCTGATTTTAAAAAAATCAGATTAGAAGCTGAAGAACTTGGTATAGCTATAGAAAAATTGTATGCCGCACAAACAACTACACTACCAACTATCAATACAAAAAAATACGAATTAGCTACCAATGGCGTGTTTACAAAGCCTGTGGACGATGGTGGATCGGCTATTTTTGTTTCGGGCGTAATTCCCATAAACGAAAATATCAAAAATATAGTTTATTTTACCGAGCCAATTGATGCGAACTTTAAATCGCTGATAAAAAAATACCCCGAAATTGTACAGGTTTACTACAACGACGAAAATTCCTACAATCGCATTTACCCGTTTTTTGATGTGCTTTCGCAATACGAAGCCAAAATGAACATTCCGAGCTTCAATTTTTACTATTTAGCCGATGCAGCTCACAATCCCGAGAAAAAATCAGTTTGGGTAAACGAACCTTATGTCGACCCCGCCGGACGTGGTTGGATGGTATCGGCTATTGCACCGGTGCATTACAACAATAAAATGGTTGGCGTGCCTGGTATCGATGTAACTATCAACACCATTACGGAGCGTTACCTGAAAGATAGTATTGGCTCCATGACCGTGATTATCGACAACAATGGGAGCATAGTAACAGCGCAAGAAGAAATTATCAATTTATTTTCGTTTCCGCCTTTGTACGACCATAAATACATCGAAACAATTAAACAAGATACATATCGTAAAGAGCTATATAACATATCATTAAGCCGAGATGGCAATGTTCGAACTATTGCTACCGAAATTTTAAAAAACAAAAAACAAATTGTTGAAGCAGAAATAAATGGCGAGCAGGTAACAATTATAGCAGCTCCTATTCCCGAGTTAAAATGGTATTTATTAGAAGTGCTAAAATGAAGAACAAAGTCTATATCCCACTTTTTCTTATACTAATTTTCCTTTCGATTTCTATTTGGCAGTTTTACGAACTCAACACAAAGCAACGAAAAGAAACTTCCGAATTTGTAAATAAGCAAATAATACTTTGTGGCGAAAGTATCGAAAAAGCTAGTGCCGATTTTGAGGAGTCGGTTAAATTCGAATTTGCAAACCGCGATTTTGAGTATTTTTTAAGCCACTCTGCGAAAAATCTTACTGCTGAAATGCGAAGCAAGTACATTGATAAAGAAATAAAACGCATTCGAAGGTTTTATTCGAATAACCAAACACTCATATCGGGTATAACCGTTTTTTCTACTCAAAGCTACCGACACATCGAACGAACGAACAACAATTACTTCAACGTTTCTGAACCTAAACTATTTGCTAATCAACAAGTTTTAGTCGAAAAACCGGCATTAGTCGAAACTAAAGATTCGCTCTATTTCGTACAACCCGTAAGCAATTTCGAGGGTAAAATTATAGCAAATATCCGCTTCGATTTGAATATTCAAAACTTTTTAGCCTCCCATTTCGACCGATTTTATATTGGAAAAGATTCGTGGTATTGGGCGGTTGATACAAGTGGAAAAACACTACTTGTAAATTACAGCGAGCATGTAAATTCAGCTAAAATAGCCGATTTTAAAACAGATATTACACCTGATATCAAGGAAAATTTAAAGAATAACTTATCAAAATCGTTTCAGCATACTATACAATATGGAAGTAAAGTAAATGCTTATTCTGTTTTTTATCCTATGAATATTGTGGGTAAAAAAGCGGGTATAATTTTTTCAATTAATACCGATTCGCTTTGGAAAAAGCAAAATAAATCTATTATTCTTATTTTTATAAGTTTTTTGCTCATTACAATAGCAATTATATTTCTGTTTTCGAATATTATTCGCCGTATGACTTTGGTTCGTAAGCGATTAGAAGTGTCGGATACCATGCTACGCACTGCCAATAAAGCTTCGGAAGTGCTGCTTACTACCAATCACGATTTTGATAGCTCGATGCATAATTTTCTCGAAATATCAGCAACAACATTGCACTATCAGCGCGCATTTTTAGTTTGCTTCGAACAAAAAGGCAAAACCGATAATCAAGAAAACAATGAGCAAAAAACAACAGAAGAAGAAACGAATGTTTTTACATTGAAATATGAATGGTTCGATAAATCCTTTCAATCAATGTCGGATTTAGCACCTCAAGTACTTGAGGGAGTAGATACTATCCATTTTAAAAATTTATTCGACGATTTACTTCAAAATAAACTAGTAAAAAGAAATGGCACAGAATTGAATACTGTAAATGCCGATTTTTTCAAACTCATTTCGTGCAAGTCGCTACTTAGCATACCAGTTTATGTAGAGCAACAAATATATGGTATGCTTGGCTTTATCGACAGCAATGGCGTTCGAATTTGGGAAAATTTTGAAGACGCATTATACGTTACTTTTGCCAATGCGGTGGGTGGTGCTTTGGCTATTCAGCGCAACAAAACCGAACTGATAACAGCAAAAGATAGTGCTGAAAAAGCTAACAAAGCAAAATCGGAATTTTTGGCTAATATGAGCCACGAAATACGTACACCACTCAATGGCGTAATCGGATTTACCGATTTGCTTCAAAGCACACCACTGAGCGCTGTACAGTTTCAGTATGTGAAAAATGCAAACGCTTCGGGACGCAATTTGCTTGGCATTATAAATGACATTCTCGACTTTTCGAAAATTGAAGCTGGAATGATGGAGCTTGAAATTATAAAAACTGATATCATTGAACTGATTAACCAAAGTGCCGACATTATAAAATTTGCAGCCGACAGAAAGAAATTGGAGCTGCTACTCAATGTGTCGCCCAACATGCCGCGCTTTGCTTTTACCGACCCCGTACGACTAAAGCAAATTATAGCCAACCTGTTGGGAAATGCTGTGAAATTTACGCAACAAGGTGAAATTGAACTAAAAGTCGAGTTTTCGGTGGTAGATATCGAAACAGGGCGATTTGCTTTTTCGGTGCGCGATACAGGCATTGGCATAACTGCCGAGCAGCAATCAAAATTATTCAAAGTATTTAGTCAGGCCGATAGCTCTGTTACTCGTCGGTATGGTGGCACCGGACTGGGGCTTGTAATTTCGCAAATGATAGCTGATAAGCTTAATAGCACTATTCGCATTGATAGCGTGGCAGGCGAAGGAACTACTTTTAGCTTCGAAATAGAAACTAAAATTGAATTTGGAGAACAGCCAGATGCTGTTGCTGTTAAATCAATTAAACGTTGCTTAGTTGTGGACGACAATAAGATAAACCGCATGATTTTAGAACATACCTTAGCCTACTGGGGAATTGATTCGGTTTGCGTGGAAAGTGGACAAAAAGCTTTAGAGATACTTCGTTCCGACAAAGCATTCGATGTATTTCTGTGCGACTATCATATACCGGAGTTTGATGGTTTACAAACCATTGATAATGTGCGCAATACTATGCAACTAAATGCGCATGATTTACCAATTGTTCTACTTCACTCCTCGTCGGACGATGGCGAATTACATAAAAAATGTACCGAATTTGATGTACAAAATATGCTCACAAAACCTGTAAAATCGGAAGAACTATTTCATGCTTTGAGTAATATTAAAGCGTCCGAAGGGCAAAATAAGAAAACTGAAGAAGTAAAAAAAGAAAACATGAACTATTCGAAACCAATAAAAATACTTGTTGCCGAAGACGTATCGATGAATATGCTTTTGATAAAATTCCTTTTGACGAAACTAATTCCGCATATTACTATAATCGAAGCCGAAAACGGAATAGAAGCAGTGGAAAAATTTGAGCAGGATCTCCCCGACCTTATTCTTATGGACATGCAAATGCCCGAAATGGATGGAGTGGAAGCAACTATGGCTATTCGTAAATTAGAAAAAGCTAGCAAAAATCAAACACATGTTCCAATTTTGGCGCTTACAGCAGGCGCCTTGCAAGAAGAACGCGACAAGTGCATTGCAGCTGGTATGGACGACTTTTTGACAAAACCTATCGAAATGGAAAAACTCCAAGATGCTCTAAAACAATTTATTGGATAAGATTGAAGGGTTAATCATCGCATCATTTACCATTTATTCATTTACCATTTCTTCAATCATCACTCTTGATAGCTATCGGGGCACAATCAAGCTAATTTTTTGCTGCGACCCCCAATCCGTCAGCTGACGGAGGCTTCAGACGCAGTATCTTTAATTCTTTCTATCTTTTATTGGAGAATATGTCTTAGCCCCCAGTAGGGCATAGCCGTCAAGTTAAGGAGAAAATTAAATGAAGTGATATAATTTAATGATTTATTATACTGCCCCTAACCCCTCCCGCCAATAGCGGGATAAATTGCAGGGAACAAAAATTAGTATCGATAATTATAATTTAAGATTGGTTCTTTTTCGGAGACGAAACTAACTTCACACCCCTTTAGGGGCTTGGGGCGGGAATATTCAAAATTAGCTTGACGGCTATTATCGGGACACAT